>DASZFN010001140.1:0-3260 GCA_035939715.1 Gemmataceae bacterium
CCTTGCGAATCGACCAGGGCAAGTTGGCCTGGAATTCCAGAGGCACGTCCGGCGCGTTGCGATAGGCCGTGAACAGGGCCAGCGCGAAAGAGCTGCCGGAAAAAGGCTGTACGCCCGGAAGCATGCCGTTGCTGCCGGCGCCCCCTAATTCATAGGGATCGGTCGGCGGCAAGGTTCGCACGATCTGGTCCAGCTCATCAAAGGCGACCACCGGCCCGTTGCGGTACTGGGCGAGCAGATGCTGGCGGTCGCGAACGTCATTGGCGCGTTGATACTGCAAGAAAAATTGCCGCGCCTGCCACAGACGCACGGCCGATTCGACTTTCGATTCGGCGCCGGTGTTGCCCAGCAGCCAGCCGGTGATGGCCAGCGACAGGAGCTGATCGGGCGGATTGGCGGGCGTCTGGTTGCGCTCCCTGGCATATTCGGCTTGCCTGGCGTAGCTGACAAAGGTCTCGAGTCGCGGCACGGTGTCGGGATTGAGCTCGGCGTTGATCGCCGCGGCGGCTTCGATGAGCAGCTGACGCGGAGCGCTGCTGTCGGTGAGCGCGCCGGGAAGACTTTCCAGAAAATGGCGGGCCTGTGTCAGGTTCTTGTTGACTGTCTCGTAGGACGCCTGGAGGGCACGCAAGCGGACCAGCTGTCCTTCATCCAGGTCTTGCTGCGGGAAGTTGGCCAGCCGAGCTTGCGCCCACTGATGGCGGCCGACCTTCTGAGCCAACTCCACCAGATCCAGCAGCTGCCCCGCGAGAATTTTTCTCAGGCTGCCGCGCTGCTTTTCGACCTTGTCCTTCTGCTCCGGCATGTCGGCAGCGATCTTATCCAGTTCTGCCAGCGCCGCCTCATAGAAGCCTGCCTCGAACAGAAAGCGATGAATCCGGAAACGTTTGCCGGCGTCGTCCTTGCCGCCGTTCAGCTTCAGATCCGGATGGCTGGTGAGCAGATTATGGATGCTGTCCGCATCGAACTCGGTGGTGAGATAGTGCGGCGCCCACTTGTACTGCCGTGATTGAACATAGGCATAATGCGGCGTCAGCGTGCTGACGTGCTGAGCGATTTCCAATAGCGATTTGCGCGTCGGCGTATTGATTCTGGCCTTGCGGTCCCACCCGGCGTTCCAGGAAGTGAAGCTGTCATATTGCCCCGGCGGCAAGGCGTAATTGGCGATCTTGACGATCGGGCGATTGAGGTGCAGATCGGCACTGCCCTGATCGACGTCCTTGTCCACAACGTCCTGCGCTTGCTTGTGGCTGAAGATCATGCGGCGCGCGCCGTCGTCCACCATCTTGAAGCCGCCGAGTTTGCCAATCATGCCGATAAATCCGCCCTCGGCGATAACTTCTTTTTCCTCTTTGATGGTGCCTTTGAGGGTGAAACCATCCTTCATGATGATGACATGGGCGTTCAGGCCGCTCGCGCACACGAACAGAGCGGCGGCCCCGGCGCCAAGAAACGCCAAAGCAATGAGGGTTTTCCTGCGGAGAAGACGGCGGGCATGCATCGGAAGCGCTCCCTGGTTGCAGTGCTAGTCCCGGCACCAACTGCGAAGACCTAGCGGGTCCGATTAATCCCCTTTTTGTCATTCGTCATTGGTCATTCGCGAATGACCAATGACGAATGACCAATGACTCTTCCATTCTCCCACTCGCCTGCCCCCAGTCAAGTTAACTGTTGAAGCCGGCCCAGCGAAAGGCGACAATACAACTGCCGGTCAGAGGGGCGATCGCGAGCGGTCTGCCGGCCGGCTGGGGTCAAGAGTTGATAGCCAACCATGCCAATCCGCTTCCGCTGCGCGTACTGCAACCAACTTCTAGGAATTGCACGCCGCAAGGCAGGCACTGTGGTCCGTTGCCCCACGTGCGCCGGCCAGGTGGTCGTGCCGACGGTCGAGACCAACGAACCGGAGGGCCGGCCGGGGGAAGAAAAGCAGCTCATTTTCGAGCGCAGCGATTTTGACGAGTTGCTAAGCCCGGAGGGCGCCGGGCCCGCCCCGGCCGGGAAAAAGCCGGCTCTCTTGACGTCAGGGGAGGAGCCGATCGCCATTGCCTCGGCCGCCGCGGCGCCGGCAAAGACCTGGGCGGCGCCGTCACAGCCATCAGCCCCGGTGGAACACGTTCTTACGGCTCCGATTCCGGCGCCGGCGAAGACAGCGCCGGCGGAAGGGGTTTTCATCTCGCGAGCCAGAGCGACGCTTTTAATGGTGGCGGCAATCGTGGCCATCGCCCTGGCCTTCGGAGGGGGTGTGCTGGCCGGCTACTTCTTACGGCAGCCGCCGGATTCCGGGAACCCGTCGTCTGCGTCACCTGCAGCGCATTGATTAGTCAGCCTCGGGCAGATCGCTTCCGCGGCCGTCGATTCCATACCTGGTCCAGACGCTGATTGAGCGAGGGCAAGTCAAGCGGCAAACCCAGGAACTGCGTGAGACTGTAATCTCCAAGCCGTAGCGCCAGCACGCCGTTGCCCTGATCAACGATCCACACATCTCCCTTGAAACGTGGGTCGATCAAGGCCGGACGAACACATCGCAATTGAATATGGATTTCGGGCTTGGACTCTGCCTGGGTTGTTGCACTTCTTCTTTTCTGGCTGCCAGAAATTGTCGAAGACATGAAACCCCCCTCAGTTCCGGTTCGGGGAGACCGATTCCATCCAGGTCGCTCTACCAAAAGCGAATGGAATGCCATAAGCATTGGCAGACAGGCGTGCGTTTCTTAAGCTATATCGGGGCAAAGGTTTAGGGATTCAATAGTGCCGCGCCCTGTAGCGGCAATGAGCGTCCGTTGACGTGGTTGTTTTGAACAGCGTGTACAATTGCTAGACAGTCCGGCATATGTAAACGCTGCCTCTTGACTTGCTTGCCATTTCCAGGTTTCATTTCAAAAATAAAATTGTCGTATCGGATTAGGAGGCGAGCGCCGTGGAGCGAATCAGGACAATCACCGAGTGGATGAGCGATCGGGGGATGAGCGAGGATGCGCTGATCGCCACGACACCGCTCGATCGCAAGGTAATCAAGGCGATCATTAACGGCCAGTACACGCCGAGCCCCAAGCAGCGCGAGACCCTTGCCGCCGCGCTAGGGGTCCAACCCGAGTTGATTGCCTGGGGGCACACCGTTCAGGTGCAACATATCCACGGACACGGCCCGCAGTTTGGCAGGAGCCCATGAAAGGCGTGATGGGTGCGGAGGAATGATGGAAGCAAACAAGACCGTGAACGGCCTGTGCGAAGAGCACAAACTGAATTACAAGCAACTCGCC
>DASZFN010001141.1:0-2513 GCA_035939715.1 Gemmataceae bacterium
CATGAAAGGAAGGCGGACACTCCAAGAAGATTCCTTGGAAGCCTGCGCGACCGTAGTCCGCGTCGTTTGAGAGAATGGCGATGTCGCCTTTGACGGATACGTGGACCGAAATGAATCGATCCTCATCGCGATCAAGGCGCCTGATAAGAAGGTGGGGTTGCAGGCGCTTCATTACCTGAGCCATGGGGTGTGCTTCAGGAACCGGGGAGTCTTGCTCAACGTGGAACCGCAGGCGATCAACCGCCTGGTTCCACCCGGACCGCACGAGAAATGCCACATTCACATCGAGAGGGCTGAATTGCGGCTTGGCGTGAAGGCAAAAAACCGGTGGCGCACCAGCGGGGTCCGCGTAGCTGCTGAGCGGTTGCGTCGAAGGATTTGCCACGTTGATGGACCTCATGGGTTCCGAGCTAACGTTAAGAAATCCATCCTGCGTGCTCCGCCTGCAAAGACTTCCCTTTGTGCAATCGCGTCAAGGCGGATCAAGCAGGATTCAGTTGAACTGAACCGCGGGCTCATCGGTGAGCTTTGGGGATTCGAGCCGGACCGATCCCCGCTCCAGACAGGTTACCGACGTCTGTACGCGGCCGGCAAGCTTTTTCGCCGACGCATATCAGCTAGCCCGCCAACATACCCCATAGCCAGTGTCCGCCCCACGCGAGGAATCCTGGTAGGATCAGGAGCGCGAGGCACTTCGCATGGAGCCCCAGCTGTACACTGAAAAACGACCCCCTCAGAGGCTTGGCGACCTGCTCCCGGCTTCGAACCGAAGAGCAGCGGATGCGATACACCTGGATGGCGACCACCAGGGCCGCCCAGAAAACACAACCCGCCATGAAACTCGGCGCCCCGAAGCGCCAAGAGGCGGGGAACTCACCCGTACGCGCCAACTCATAGCTCACGTCGAAGCTTAGTCCTCCCAGCAAGCCGCCGAGGATCACGTACAGTAGCGACACACCGAGGAACCAGACCTTAGCCCAACGTGGGAATTGCTGCCACTCCAGGCGCTCGGTTTCGACCGGATAACCACACCAGTGACACCGCACGATTGGCGGCCCAAGGAAGGTCGATAGGCCGAACAGGCTGACATCCACCGCCGACGTACACTGCCGGCATCGGACCGGGAGGTACTTGATGTGGATGTGAACCACTGATCTTCTCTCCGCCACAACCCGGGATCGTTGCTATACGACGTAGCGGTTAGGCGCTCACGCGTGCGGTCTTGGACTGCTGGCTAAGCAACGCCCGGACTGCCTGAGGGCCTCGTCGTCCTCCAGGTCCCACACACCGCCTGGGTCGAGGCGGCCAGCAACTCGGCCCTCGTTTGTTCTTGAACTGTCATAAATCCCCATCACTGCCGCGCTGGACTTCCAGCGGCGGCATTCCCGCAGCCGAAGTGCCGTGCTGGGCCAATTGCCGATGCAGCTTTATCGGGTCCGCGCCGTCCTGGCGCGAGCCGGGCAGGTGGAGAGTCGCCGGATCAACTTGCAGGGACTCGCCGGCTGCCATACCCGGAATGTACCACCATTAAAGCGCGGATTCCAGCCGTCTGGCCTCCACGGTCGATCGCAAGAGTTCGGTTGGCGGGCCGGCATGCAGCGATTCGGTGGCATGAAACCGGCACCGTCCGCTGCATATTCCCTCGTTACTGTCAAGTGACATATTGCTCTTCCCCTAACTCGCATCGACTTTTTAGACTCGAAGGTTCGGCGCGGCAGGTTCTTTTGCCCCGCGCGTGCAGCAGGCTGTCGCCGTTCGGGACCGGTAGGCGGCTGCTGTTCCCTTCCACCTGTCCCCTCTGGAGGCCGTCTTATGTCATCCTTGCTTGCGCAACTCCTGGAATATCGGCGGCTCGGCTGGGCGGTCGTGCCGGCCTGTCCGCCCGACCACCGGGGCGTCAAGCCGGTCCACGCCCAGGGTTGCAACACGCCCGGCGAGACGCCCCTGTTCGCCTGGCGCAGCTATGAGGACCAGCTGCCCACGGAAGGCGACCTGCGCGCGGCCGCGCAGTTCGCTCCGGCCGGTTGCAATCTCTGCCTGATCCTGGGCCGGGCGAGCGGCGTGCTTGTCCTGGAAACGGCCGGGAGCTTCGCCGCGTGGTGCGAGGCCCAGGGCCAGGCCGCCGCGGCCACGGTCTTGGCGAGCGGACCAGCCGGGAAGGAGCGGGCCTTCTTTCGCCTGGAAAAAGGCGATGCCGTTGCCACACAAACGCTTGGCGCGAGCCAGGGAATAGAGCCTGCGCGCGTTTGCAGCCAGGGAACGTACCTGCTGCTGCCGCCCGGCAGCGATCGGCACGCTTTTCTTCACGAGTGGCGCGAAGGATGTGCGCCACGGCAACGGCAGGTAGCGCCCTGCCCGGATTGGTTGCGTGAGCGGCTCGGATTGAGCAGAAGGGCGGAGCGAGTCGAGCACTCGGCAGGGAGTACTGAGTACCGAGTACCCAGTACCGAGTGCGCCGTCTCTATGCCGCAGCAATCGGCGCCTGGCGTCTCTATGCCGGAGCAATGGGCACC
>DASZFN010001142.1:0-2992 GCA_035939715.1 Gemmataceae bacterium
CCCGGCTTTGCCGATCCTCCTAAGTTCGCGTTTCCGCACTTGAAGATGACCACGCGAGACGCCGATGCGATTCACGATTATGTGATTGACCAGGCTTGGAAGACCTACGACAAAGAGCAGAAGGAACCACCTGCGAAAGCAGCCAACTAACAGGCCTCGATGGGATCAAGGCGCGAGGCTCTGAGCGCGGGAACCATGCCGCTTGATCAGGCTGACCACGGTCAGGATCAGCGTGGCAACTACCAGCGCGCTCGGCCACCGCGTAGCGTTTATCTTCAAGAAGTGGCCTCGAATCAAGGGGTACCGGTCATTACCGAAGTTTCCGCGCGGCTTACAAATCATTGTTACTAAATCTGTTAGCTGTTTATCCTTGAATGTGGGGGCATCTCGCGCGCCGGCTACAGCAAGGACGCGCAGTGACCCGCAGACGAATGTCCGCCAGCACACACTCGTGGAGGGGCCTGCCCGTCGGCGCCAAGGCTTTCATCGGCCTGGTGATCGTTGCGGGCATGGCGTCCCTGCTTCAGGCTGCGATCCACCAGAGCAGCAAGAACATCGCGGAGTTCATCTGCTATCTGGGCATCGCGATTTTGGCGTCGCGGTTGCGCGTCACCCTTCCCGGCATTACGGGCACGCTTTCGGTGAACTTCCTGTTCATCCTGGTGGGTATTGCCGAGTTGAGCTACTCCGAGGCTCTTACCCTGGGCGCGGTCTCGATGCTGGCCCAGAGTCTGTACCCCGGCCGGCCCAGCGCCATCCAGCTAACGTTCAACGTCTGTGCCGGGGCATTGTCGACCGCTCTGGCCTACCTCGTCTATCACAACCCTCTGGCCAACGAGCTTATCGTCAGCCATCCTCTGGTGCTGTGTCTCGCGGCTTCGACCTACTTCGTGGTCAATGCCGGAAGCATTGCCGTCGTGATTTCGGTGAGCGAAGGGAAGCCGCTTCGGCAGATTCTGGTGGGTTGCTACTTCTGGTCTTTCCCTTATTACCTGGTTGGAGCCGGCATAGCTGGCGCGATTGGCTGGTTCAGCCGCGAGTTCAACTGGGAAACTTCGCTGCTTTTCGTTCCCGCCATTTACCTCATCTACCGCTCCTACCGCCTGTATCTGGGCAAGTTGGAGGACGAGAAACGGCATGTGGAAGAGATTGCCCATCTGCATCTGCGAACCATCGAGGCCCTCGCGCTGGCGATTGAGGCCAAAGACCAGACCACCCACGATCATCTGCAGCGGGTTCGCATCTATGCCATCGAGGTCGCGAAAGAACTGGGCATGAAGGGGACCGATTTAGAAGCCCTGCATGCTGCCGCGCTGTTGCACGACATTGGCAAGTTGGCGGTGCCTGAGCACATCATCGCCAAACCCGGCCGGCTGACTCCGGAAGAGTTTGAGAAGATGAAGATTCACACCGTGGTGGGAGCGGAAATTCTGGAGCGAGTTCGCTTTCCCTACCCGGTCGTGCCGATTGTGCGTGCCCACCATGAAAAGTGGGACGGATCTGGCTACCCCTATGGATTGAAAGGCGCTGAGATCCCGATCGGCGCACGCATTCTTTCCGCCGTTGACTACCTGGATGCGCTGGCGTCCGACCGGCAATACCGGCGCGCGATGCCGCTGGATGAAGTGATGCAACGGCTGACGGCAGAGTCGGGCAAGGCGTTTGATCCCAAGGTGGTGGACGTCCTCAAGCGGCGGTACCGAACTTTGGAGAATCTGGCTTTGGCGCAATCGGCGACAGGCGGCAACCTCGCCCTCCCCACCGAACTCAAGATTACGCGCGGGCCGGCGCCGGCTGCCGGATTCGAAAATGCGACGGTCTCCGATTCACCGGGGCGGGAAGCAACCTTTCTATCCTCCATCGCGGCCGCGCGCCAGGAGGCACAGTCTCTGTTTGAGTTGAGCCAGGATCTTGGCGCTTCGCTCAGCCTGGGTGAAACGCTCTCTGTCTTCTCCGTAAAACTTAAACCGATGGTTCCCTATGACGCCATCGCCATTTACATCCTGCGCGACGATGTTTTGATCCCGGAATATGTAAACGGCGACAACTACCGCCTGTTTTCCTCTTTGCGGATTCCGCTCGGGGACGGGCTCTCCGGCTGGGTGGCGCAGAACAAGAAGCCGATTGTAAACGGAAATCCTTCGGTGGAACCGGGCTACCTGAACGATCCCGACAAGTTCAGCACGCTGCGCTCGGCCCTGGCCTTGCCTTTGGAGGGAGTGTCTGGCGTAATTGGCGTTCTCGCCCTCTACCGCGCCGAGAAGGACGCGTTTACTTCCGACCATCTGCGCATCCTTCTGGCGGTTAGCGGCAAGATGGCTCTCGCCATCGAGAATGCCCTCAAGTACCAGCAGGCAGAAAGCTCGGCCACCACCGACTACCTTACCGGCCTGCCCAACGCCCGGTCGCTGTTCCTGCAACTCGACCGCGAACTGGCCCGCTGCAAGCGCGATAACGCCTCGCTCACGCTGATGGTCTGTGACATGAACGGTTTCAAAAAGATTAACGACCGCTTCGGGCACCTGGAGGGAAACCGGGTCTTGCGTTTGTTTGCCCAAGCGTTAAAAGACAGCTGCCGCGAATATGACTACGTAGCCCGCATGGGGGGAGACGAATTTGTGGTCATTGCCCCGGGTCTCGCTGCCGACGCCGCGGCCAAGAAGGTCGACCAGATTCGTCCCCTCGCCCGGCAAGCCGGGTTCGATGTTTGCGGAGAGGAGATCCTCTCCTTGAGCGTGGGGCTGGCTGTATCCCCGGACGACGGAAATGACGCTGAGCAACTTCTGACCCAGGCCGACCGCCGCATGTACGTGGAAAAACAAAAACAGCCTTCGCAAAAAGATCAGAGGCTGCACACGCGCATGAAATGCCGGCTCACGATCGAGTTGCATCCCCAGTCCGAGCCCGGACCCGTGTTCGGCAACCTGATCGACATCAGCCTGGGCGGATGCTACGTGGAAACCAGCGCCATTCTGACCCCCGGCTCCAACGT
>DASZFN010001143.1:0-4129 GCA_035939715.1 Gemmataceae bacterium
TGGTGAGGGTAGTGCCACTCAGGACGGACCTCTCGGTAACATACAGGGCGCCCCCATAGGCAGCGCCGCCGCTGCCGGCGCTGCCGCCCGTGCCGCCGCCTAGAGATTTGTTCGGGTCGATCATCCCCTCGTCGATGCCGCCGCTGCCGGCGCTGCCGCCCTGAGCGCTATTGCCGTTGAGGTATTCGTTGCTCAGAGTGACGGTGCCCAACTGGCCCACGTACAGGGCGCCCCCAGAAGCACTTCCGCCGTCGGCGCCGTCGCCGCTGGTGGCGGCGGCACTGCCCGATTCGAGAGCAATGCCGCCAGTGCCGCCGTGGCCGCCCCGGGCGCTATTGCTGCTGAGGGCACCGTCGCTCAGGGTGACGGTGCCGGCGGCCACCTCCAAGGCGCCGCCAATGCCCTTTCCGCCGTTGGCGCCGTTGCCGCTCGTGGCGCTGCCGCCGTCGCCCACAGTGCTGCCGCCGCTGCCGCCGGCGCCGCCCTGGGCGCTATTGCCATCGACTTCGCTACCTTCGACGGTAACGATGCCATGGGCAAGATAAAGAGCGCCCCCATAGGCAGAGCCGGCGCTGCCGCCGACGCCGCCGACGGCGGAGCCGCCGTCGGCCCCAGCGTTGCCGCCGCTGCCGCCGGCGCCACCCTGGGCGCTATTGCCGTCGATTTTGCCACCTTCGACGGTAACGGTGCCCTGGACAAGATAAAGAGCGCCCCCATAGGCAGAGCCGGCGTTGCCGGCGTTGCCGCCGGCGCCGGAGCTGCTGGTTATCTTGTTGGTAGCTGTATTCATCCCGGCCGTGCCGCCGTCGCCGCCGTTGCCGCCCTGAGCATTGTTGCCCAAGAAGGCATCGGTGAGCAGGTTGACGGTGCCGCCGGCAATATACAGGCCGCCGCCAAACGCATCCTGGCCGTTGCCGCCAGCGCCGCCAGTGGGGTTGTTGGCGCTAGTGTCGTCCGTCCCGGCCGTGCCGTTGAGGCCCTGCGCCGTGTTGTTCTGCACGGTGACGAAGCTCAGGGTCAGGGTCCCCGCGCTGTAGATCGCACCACCCCAGGCCGAGTCCCCGACGCCGGACGCCAGGCCGTTTTGCAGCGTCAGCCCGAACAGATCCAGCGCCGCCCCCGCCTCGACGTCGAACAGGCGGAACGCCGGCGTCCCCGCGGCCGTGCTCCGCGCGATGGTGTCGCCGTTGCCGAGGATGATCAGGTTGTCATTGGCCGCGATGACCGGCAGGCCCGTGGCGCCGTCAGTGATGTTATCCACCGCGGTCAGCGAGAAGGTGTTGCCGGCCACTAGCGTGATCGAGTTTGACCCACTGGCCAGGTTGGCCGCGTTGATATCCGCGATCAGGTCCGAGACGGTCGCCGCGGTGAAATTCGACGGCACCATTCGGTCTTCCAGTTGTTCCACGGTTAGTTGCCGGTATCGTCGTGGCGCTGCCTGCCGGCGGGGCTTCGAAGACTCAGTCCCGGTCGCCCAGCAGGGCAGCCAGCGTTTGGACAATTGCTTCAACCACATGGTTCATCTCCCGTCACGAGGCGGTCTGCAATAGAATGGAAAGATCATCCCGCGCGCAAACCGAACGCGGGGCGATGCCGGGCCGGTGACTGCCCGGGCTGGTTTTCGTAACACGACACTTCAAAACGCGACGCTAAGTGATTGTTCGCATGCTCAGCGGTCTCGCACCGCGGCGCGAGGCCGCTCGTTTGCTTTCGGTTGCTCCTTGATCCCTAACAACTCCGAGGCTTCGGTACGGAAGCGCTGGAGGTCTTCCATGAGGAAGTCGGACATGCTGTGTTGCTCGTTTTTCTCCATAAATTGGACCGCCCGGCTAAACCATGTTCGCGCCTCTTCCTTGTTTCCGAGTTGCCAATGGGCCATCGCCAGCAAAAACCTGTCAAAACTGTCGCCCCCACTGCCGAGTTGCATGGACTTGTCCAAAACGAGAATCGCTTCATGCCAGTTGCCATTGCGGTAATGAGCCAGCCCCAGGGTGTTCCAGATGTAACCCGTGTCGGGCGCCTGTTCGACGGCTTGTTTCGCCAGCTCCAGCGCTCGTTTGGGGTCGCTGAACCGGAGGTCCGGGCGCGCGGCCAGGTGATAGGCCAAGAGATTCCGTCCGTCAGCGGTCTGCGGCTTGAATTCCAGAACTCTGCGGTAGATCTGCTTTGCCTCTGCTTCTCGGCCACTGGCCGCAAGTAATACACAGAGGCAGAACCTGCTATAAGGTACTCGGTAATATTGGATCTCAGGGAATTCCGCGGCGAGCTTGTCGAAATGCGTCAAGGCCTCACGGTAACTCTGCTCTGCTTTCTCATTCTCACCTATGTTCCGAAAGAGATTCCCCAGACTCTCGTGAAAAGCAGCCAGGCTATTCCGGTACCCCGGCATACCAGGAAACTCGCCAACTAGTTTCGCTTGCACGACCAAGCCCCGGCCATAGGCCTGCTCCGCCTCCATCGGCCGGCCCTTCTCTTTCAACCAATAGCCAAGCGAAAAATGGTTGTCGGCGACCATGGCTCGGTATTCGGGCACATTCGGAAAGTCCTTTGCCAGCTTCTGCCTCAGATCAAGCGCCAGACGTATGTGCTTTTCTACCTCCGAAGCAGGGCCTGTCTGACGTAGGCGCGATGCCAACGCGTCATGCGCTTGAGCCAACTGCGCTTGGCATTCGGGATCTCTCGGGGTCTCCCGGGCGATTTTTTCACACAAAGCAAGGCCTTTGTGGACGTTGACCAAGGCCAGGGCGGGCTCGCCGACGCTCGCCTGCATTTCCTGGAGCGCGTAGTAGAAGACGGCCAGATCACTTTGAAATGCAAGTTCGGCCGGGTTTTGTTGGACGAAGTCTTCCCAGATGGCGGCTGTCCGCTGAAACAGCGGAATTACGACCGGTTCAGCGACCTGGGCCTTCGGAGCGTTATAACCACCATGAAGCGACCGGAATCCTTTGGCAAAGCCTGCCAGGGGCCTGTAAAGGGCGGCGTCCTGAGCCCCCTGGAGGCGCAGCCGCTCCACGATGGTGATGGCCTTTTCTAATTGCTCCATGGCATCGGGGTTGTAAGTGCCCTGAATCGCTTCGTCAATCTGATACAACCGTAAGTGAGCAGCCGCGACCTCGACTTGAAGCGCCGGATCGTCCGGCCGCTGTTGCAGGAAGTCCTGGTAATAATTCAGAGCACTTTCCAGTAGCTGCTTGCGTAGCACCTGAAATCCCGGCGCGTCAAACAGTTTGCTTTGGCTGACCAGGGTGAACTGGTCGTCCACGGCCTGGCGGGCCTTGCGGAAGTTGGCTTCGGCTTCGTCCCGTTGTTTCTTGGTGATTGCCTGCTCCTGCGCGATTCGGACGTTGCTGACCAACAGCCCCAACGCCGCAAGGACCACGGCCGCCAGCGCCGAGGCCGCTGCGGCCACCGGACCCCGATTTCGCCGGACGAATTTGCGCAACCGATAGACCGCGGACGGTGGAAATGCTTGCACCGGTTCGTCGTCGAGATAGCGCTGCACGTCTGCTTCCAGGGCGCTGGCCGCTTCGTACCGGCGGCTGCGTTCCTTTTCCAGCGCCTTCATCACAATCCAGTCCAGTTCGCCGCGGAAGAGCTGGCTGAGGCGCCGGGGATCGCTTTGACGCTGAATGGAAACCGTCGAGGCCGCCTTCCCGAGCGTGCTCATGCGCGTGCTCGGCTTGGGCGGCTCTTCCTCGCGGATGATCCGCCGCATCTCGTCATAGCCCACCGTCCCCAGCCGCTCCTTGTCGAACGGAGTCGTTCCCGTCAGCAGTTCGTAGAGCAGCACGCCCAGCGAGTAGATGTCGCTGCGCGTATCGACATCGACATTACTTAAAGCGGCCTGCTCCGGAGACATGTACAGCGGCGTGCCGATCATCTGCGCGAAGCCCGTGTACAGTGTCTTGTCGGTCAACTGCTGGCCAAGCGCCTTGGCAATGCCGAAGTCAATGACCTTCGCCAGCGGAGCGCCGTCCTGCATGGTGACCAGGACATTCGACGGCTTGATATCGCGGTGAATGATCCCTTTCTGGTGCGCGTGCTGGACCGCCTGGCAGACGTGGATGAAGAGCTCCAGCCGTTCGCGAGGCGTGAGCCGGGCTTGATCGCAGAACTCCGTGATGGGGAT
>DASZFN010001144.1:0-13002 GCA_035939715.1 Gemmataceae bacterium
GCGGCGCTGTTCCAGTACTGGAAAACGGCGCGGACATTATCGCGGCGCTGATCGTCGCTGATCTCGCGCTGGCCCACGGCGCCTTGTTTTTGGTAATAGAGGCGCAGCTCGTCCGTGGAACGAATCTCAATTTCGCCCCGCTGGGACAGGGTGTCGAGCACTGCCAGCGGACCCACCGGAACCAGCTTGCCGCTCTGCGCTTGCTGGAGTCGCAGTATTAAGCGCAAGGGTTCCGCGCTCGCTTCTCTGAGGCGTACGGTTATCAGCGTACTATCCTTTTCGGAAGTGCGCTCGATGCTTTGCACCCGGCCTTCGTCCTGAGGTTGCACCTTGGCTTCCTGAACCGCCTCCGCAGGCAAGGGCACGCGCACCCGCCATTGTGCGGTTTCGCCTCGCACCACGCGCAAATCGAGGTCAGCATCGGTGGCGATGTGCGCCTCGTCGACATGCACGACAATCTTGCCGGTCGCGGATAGGACCAGCGGGCCCTTCGCCGGCTCGGCCGCCGTGCCCTTCCAGGTCACTTCGAAGCGCTGGCCGGATTCCGTCGCGCTCGCCGGAATGATAGGCACCGTTTCCAGCCGGCTGTGCTGGCCGTCGATGGGTTTCGGTTTCACCGAGCGGGCACCGACGGTGACATCCGCTGCGACGTTGGGTAGGTCCAGCTGGTCCAGAAGCGAGATGGCTGCCCCGGGTAGATCCAGATCGAAGCCCCGGCTGCCCGCGCGCGCGCCCCGTCTGGATACGACCGGCAGTCGCAATTCCAGGATGGCCTTGTGTATGCCGGCCTTTTCAACCGGAATGACATAGCCGTCGTCGCTCTCCTGTAGAAAGGCCAGCTCCCCGTCGAGATGTGCAGCGATTGGCCAGCCCTTGCGGCAGCCGAGATTGATGAGCGTGGACGGACGCTCGGTGCGAAATTCGAATTGGACCTGGAGCTGCGCGAGCTCCTCGGCAACCCGGCCCGTCACTCTGCAAATGCTGGGGTGGAGCGGCTTATCCGACTTATTCTGTCGCTTAAGTTGCTCGAGTTGTTCGATCAGCCGCTGGTACTCCTCTGCGGTGAGGACCACGGCTTTTGGCCGTAACTCGAGCGCTTCCTTCAAGTCGGGGCAAATCAAGATGACGGTGCCGTTGGGCAGTTTCAACGTCTCGAAAGACAGAGGAGCGCTCGCCGCCGCTTTCTTTTCCCCCGGCTGCATGGTTGGCTCGGACGATTGCTTGGCAGGGGTCTTCGCCTCGTCCTTGCTCGTGTTCGCAGAGGAGCGCGGCACAGGCTCAGTTTTGCGCACCGGGGGCGCATCCTTCGCTCCGGAAGCTGCACGGGCGATCAAGGCCGTGCCGAGCAAAAGAAGTAAGCAACGCAAGAATGGGGCGTAACGACTCATCGCTCTCCTGGCGAGCAAGAACGATCTCAGAAAGGTCGCGCAAGCGAATGTGGTCCATTATAGCCGTTTGCTTGAGAAAAGTAGGCGCAGAACTCCTCGATTGCCCGGATTGCCTGCCCCGCGCGGGGCCAGTTGGTCGGAATGTATTGCTTTTGTCGATCTTCCGTAGGTCAGGGTTCCGATCCTGACCTGTGCCGAAAGCATTCCAGCAAACTGCCATGCAAAAGCCCGTTGCTGGCGACCGCGTCCGGCGTATAGGGATTGAACGGGCTGCCGTCCGCATTGGTGACAATCCCGCCCGCCTCTTGGACCAGCACGACGCCGGCAGCCACGTCCCACACATGATTGTCGAACGCCCAGTAGCCGTCAAAACGTCCCGCCGCCAGATAGGCCAGGTTCAGCGCCGTAGACCCGGTGCGACGCAGGCCATGGGCGCGCAAACCGAAGTAGTGCCACCATTCGAGCAGCTTCTCCTTGCCCTGCATATCGGGCGGAAAACCCGTGGCGAGCAGGGACTGGTCAAGCCGGTCGATCCGGCTGGTTGACATTCTCTGCTTACCCAGCCAGGCGCCCAGCCCGCGGGACGCCCGAAACATCTCCTGACGGGACGGCTCAAAGACCACGCCCACGACCAGTTCGCCGGCCACCTGCAGGCCGATGGAGATGCAATAAAACGGCAGGTCATGAACATAATTGGTCGTGCCGTCCAGTGGATCGACAATCCAGGTCGGCGGCGCATCGGTGCCCGGCCGCGCTTGCCGGCTGACATCTTCTTCGCCAAGAAAAGCATGGCCGGGAAAACGCTGACCGAGAAATTCGTAGATCGCTTTCTGGGAATTTAGATCAGCTTCCGTCACCAGGTCGAACGGCGCCTTCTCGCGCACGCGGAAGCGGCGCCGCCAATCTTCGAGAACGACTGCGGCCCGGCGGGCGGCCTGCTCGGCGGCATCGAGATATTCGGCCAAGGCATCTGTTGGCGGCATGTGGGCTGGACCTCCTATTGACTCTGTTTGGCGTGGCCGCCGTGGGTCAGGATTCTGGTCTTGACCGCAGACCTTCTCTGCGCCCGCTTGGCATTGCATTCTTATCCTACAATAGAGGATGATACGCTGCGTTGCCGTACCGGCACGCGAGGTGGAAAACGATTCCCGAGGACTGGGCACGGAGTTTTTTATGAGCAGCACGACCGAGACCGAACGCGACCGCCAGAGCTTTGCCGAAGCCGCCCTGCGCCTGAGCGGCAAGACCGACGAGGAAGCGCGCCGCACCGGCGCCATGGACAAGGCAGACGAGCAGGTGGAAGCGCTGTTCGCCGCGAAATACCAGACGGCCAATAGCCCTGTGCACAAGGCGGTCTGGGAAGGTCGTGTGCCGCTCGAGCTGTTTTCACCGCCGGCGCTGCCGGCCACGGCATCCTGCGATGCGGCGATGGACAAATCGATCGCCGTTGTCCGCCATCGCCAGGAAACCGCAACGCTCTACGACGAAAAAGGCAAGATTGCTCCGGGTCTGGTGCGCGAGCTGGGCGACGCCGGCTACTGGGGTATGCTGATCGACCGCCGCTACGGCGGCCAGGGAGCGCCTTTTGCCCGCTTCACGCGCTTCCTCACGCGCCTGGCGACGTATGAGCCCATGATTGCCGGGCTCGCTTCCGTGCACGGCTGCATCGGCGCCGTGGATCCGGTGCGCACCTTCGGCAACGCCGAACAAAAGAGCCGCTTCCTGCCGCGCCTGGCCAGCGGCGAATCGCTCTCCGGTTTTGCCTTGACGGAACCCGGCGCCGGCTCCGACCTGACCGCGCTGCGAACGACGGCCGTACCGGCCGGCGACGCGTTCGAGGTTACCGGCGAAAAACTATTCATCACCAACGCGATTCCCGGCCGGACCATTGGCCTGGTTGTTGTGCTCGAAGGCAAACCGGCCGTGCTCGTCGCCGATTTGCCGCCCACGGAGAACGACCATTTCCAGGTCGTGCCTTACGGCCTGTATGCGCTCAAGCACGCTTTCAACAACGGACTGCGCTTCAATAAATTCCGGGTGCCGCGCGAAAACCTGCTGGTGCCGCCTCTGGGGGACGGCCTGACCATCGCCTACCACGGTCTGAACCTGGGCCGGTTGGCGCTTTGTGCGGGCGCCGCGGGCTCCATGCGGATCATGCTGGCCAACATTCTTCCCTGGGCAGAGTTCCGTCGCACCTACGGCCAGCCGATCAAGACCCGCGAACTGGTGAAACGGCGCATCGGCCGTCTGGCGGCCCTTATTGCCGGAGCGGACGCCCTGGTGGCCTGGGGCTCCTGGCTGATCGACCAGGGCTATCGCGGCGAGCTCGAATGCGTCATCGCGAAGATCTTCGGCAGCGAAGCTCAAAAGGAAGCGGCCATTGAGCTGTTCATGAAAACGCACGGCGGCAGATCCTTCCTGCGCGGCCATCTGTTTGGCGACAATGTCTACGATTATCTGGCCCCGTGCATCTATGAAGGCGAAGGCGAGATGCTTGGCCTCGCTTTCTTCAAGTCGCTCGTGAAGGAGCATGGCAAGGCCTTCTTTGAACCGATCGGCAAGGCCCTGCAGCGCGAGCAGATTCGCGCCATGAATCCGATGAACCCCAAACATCTCTGGGCGCTGCGGCGTGAATTAACCTCGTACAGCAAGTGGTCCCTGGGTCAGCGCTTCGTTCGCCGCGATCGCCAGCAAGTTCCCAACATGGACCCGCGCCTGGCCGAGCACCTCTCCTTCGCGCTCGATTGCTTCCAGCGCTATCCGCTCGAAGTGAGTGCCGCGATGACCAAGCACCAGCTCAAGCTCGCCGACCGCCAGTGCCGCATGGCGGAGCTTTCACAGCGCGTGCAAGACACGGTGACGCTGCTTGTGACTGCCCTGTGGGGTCATCAGCAAAAAGACGAAGTTTTAAAATCCGCCGCCGACATCCTTTGCCAGGATCTGCGCCGCAAGCACACCGGCGCGCGGCCCAGCGACCGCTATTTCCGCGATGTCACCAAACTGGCGGACGTCATTATCGACGGCGGTTTCGAGACGTTGGCGGGCGTGCCGCGCGGAGAGATTTTGATGAAGTACGAGAATAAATAAGATCGATCAGACGTGTGCTTGACAGGCGCGCAAGGCTGCTGTCCCAGGAGAGATGAACTTAGGCATCCTCCGCCGGTGTTCGCTTTTTGACTCTTGTAAACCAAAGTCCTTCGCCGATGGTCGGACGACGACCCGGAGGCCACTCCGCCTCGATGCGCTCGAGAATCTTTTCCGGTGCGCCACGCAACGCCCGAAAGGTCCCCTCTTTCGTGGGGAAACCAGCCTTGATCTCGTGGTTAAGGAGTAGCTCGCGCAGGAGTTTCAAGGCGTAACTTCGAATAGCACTCTCATCCTTGTCCGGGAAAAACTCTTCAACATCGCGGACAATCGACCATAGCCCGACGTGATCTTCATCAAATTCGTTCAAGATGCTTTGCTTCAGCGATTCTGCGGGCATAGTCCGTCTCCTCATACAAACTTTATCTTTTTGATCGGGATGCCGGGAATATCGACATCAATCGTAGGCTCGCCGCTCTTCGATTTGGGACGAAGTCCGACACGTCCTCCGCCCGGAAGATCGACTATCTTCCCCGGATAGGTAGGAACAGCGGCCGGGTTTCCGCCAACCGTCAGGTCATTGAATAGGTCCTCAGCCTCCTTTTGCCCACCGAAAACTTCTCGGATTGATGCCTTGCTTCCCTTCGTCCCGATGGCCTTGCCGTTTGGCAGCAAGAGATCTCTAGGTGACGGAGGCACAGGGGAGGACATAAGACAAGGATAAAATGAGAATGATGGGAGGAGAACGACTCTCCTCCCACACTTTTCCCGAAGCGTTACGCCCCCGATTAGACTAACGGCGTCTTACCAGGCACCGGAACGCCGGCCGTAGGCATGGACGTGTCCCAAGCCACCTTCGAGGGCATGAGGTGCTCTTTGGAGTGGAGCGCCTTGTCCCAGGTGAGCGCCTTGCCCGTATAAGCCGACATGCGGCCCATGATGGCGGTCAGCGTGCTTTCAGCCACATTCTTCAATTCATTGATATGCTTGCCCCCGCGGATGTGCGCGATCAGGTCGGTGTGCTCCTGCACATAAGGATCCACGTCTTCATCGCGCTTGCCCCGGTTCCACATCGTCCGGCCGTTGTGGCTCTTGAAGTTGATGGGGCGGCCGTCGCACAGAAAAGCATGGCCATTCGTGCCTGACAATGCCTCGGAGACGCTGCTCTCGCAGCCCTCGATCTGCCGGCACATGCTCAGGACGTGCACGCCGTTGGGATATTCGTAATCGACGGCAAAATGATCGAAGCTCTGGCCGTACTCCGGAGCCAGGTTCACTTGCCGGCCGCCCATGCCGACGGCGCGGACGGGGTGCTGCCCGATCGCCCAGTTGATCACGTCGAGATTGTGCACGTGCTGCTCGACGATATGGTCGCCGCACAGCCAGGTGAAGTGGTACCAGTTGCGGAGCTGGTAGACCATGTCGCTCCAGTCCGGCTTGCGGGCGTGCGCCCAGATGTTGCCCTGGTTCCAGTAGCAGCGGCCGCCGGTGATCTCGCCGAGCATGCCGTCTTGAACCAGGTTCATGGCTTCGAGGTACCGCGCCATGTGGCGGCGCTGGGTGCCGGCTACGACGCACACATTCCGCTTGTTGGCCTCGTCGTAAGCAGCCAGGACCTGGCGGATGCCGGTCGCGTCGGTGGCGACAGGCTTTTCCGTAAAGAGGTTCTTACCCGCAGCGATCGTGGCCGCTATGTGCAGAGGCCGGAAGCCGGGCGGCGTGGCCAGCATCACGTAGTCGCTGCAGGCGATTACCTTTTCATAGGCGTCAAAGCCCACGAAGCAGCGGTCGTCGGTGATGTCGACGGTGTTGCCCAGCGCCTTGACCTTCTCGTCCTTGGTGAACTTGTTCGCCTTGCCCCGGCAGTCATCCAGCCGGTCCTTGAAAACGTCGCCCAGGGCCACGATCTGAATATTGGGGGCGGCGTGCAACACGTTGTCAATCGCGCCGGAGCCTCGGCCGCCGCAGCCGATCAGGCCGACCTTGATGACATCGCTGCCGGCCGCGTGCACATTGGCCAGCATGCCAAGGTTGGTTGCCAGGGCGGTGCCGGCCACCGCAGTTGTTTTCAAGAAGTCACGCCGCGTTTGGTCACTCATGAATTTGTCTCCCGTGCAAAGCGAATGATGATGAATCCGGAGGCGGCAGCCTCCGGGGCTGGAAGCACTGCTTTAGACGCGCCTGCCACTTCAACATTCAGTATTCAATGTTCAGTATTAAGGACTTCGGTAATGTAGAATATTGAATACTGAATACTGAATGTAGAAGTAAGCGAGCTACTGGCTCTCGCGTGTGGTCAGCGAACGAAACCCTTTCAGATTGTCCTGCTCTTCCACGGGCCGTACAACTCGAAAACCGACAAATTCCGCGTCGGTCAGCCACCAGATGCTCTGCGGCCGCTGCGGATCGCGTTTGATCCATTTCTTGTCCGAGCCGCGACGGGCGGCGCTGCGCAGGAGTTCCGGCTTGTCCGTCCAGGAGCCGCCGCGGGCCGCGTGCGGGAATCGGTCGGCGTTCGGCAGAGCGACCGGCCACAGGCTGGGCTTGTCCAACGCCAACGTGCCGTAAGAATCGGGCTTGTAGCTGTCCAGGCACCACTCCGCCACGTTGCCGTAAATATCGTACAGGCCCCACGGGTTTGGTTTCTTCTTGCCGATTTCGTGGGTCAGCGCTTCGGAATTGCCGGCGTACCAGGCGTACTGGTCGAGCTGCTTCGGATCGCTGCCAAAGAAATACGGCGTCTGCGTGCCGGCGCGGGCGGCATATTCCCATTCCGCCTCGGTCGGCAGGCGATAGGGCTTTCCTGTCTTTGCCGACAGCCAGCGGCAATACTCCATGGCCGCGTGATGCGTGATGCAGATCACCGGAAAGCCCTCGCGTCCGTAACCGAAGGTTTCGTCCGCATAGGGCGGCGTCGGCCGGGTGACGGCGTCGGCGGCCTTGTCGTGGTCGTTCTTCTTCTCTTCGTTCTCGCCTTCGTGCTTCTTCCAGTACAGGTCGTATTCATCCCAGCTTACTTCGCACTTGCCCATCCAGAACGGCCGAATGGTCACCGGATGCCGCGGCCCCTCGTCAATTTTCCGCCCTGGCTCGTCGTTGGGACTGCCCATCTCGAACGTGCCGCCGGGGATGGCGATCATGTCGAACTTCACGTCGGTGCCGGCAATTTTCTCGACGCACGATTTATGTTCGGCCGGCTTGGCCGAGGGCTGATCGGCGGCCCGGCTCGAGCCGACGCCGGCCGTTTCCGACGGCAGACAAACAGCGACCCCGGCCAGGATCAGGCACAGGACCGGCAAAGAGTATAAGGATCGACGCATCTATGGTAAGCTCCACTTTTCGTAGGCGAGCAGAGACCGCCGGTCTCTGTCGGGTGGCAGGACGTTATCCACGATTGTACTACATGATTGCTTCCATGAACACAGTCCGCCTGGCACTTATCGCCATCGGCCTCCTGGCCGCCGCAGGTCCATGGCCCAGCGAAGCCGCCTCAACCGCTCCAGGTCCGGCAAACGCCAAACTCGTGCGCTTCACGTTCACCGAGCCGCGCATGGGGACGCAGTTCAAAATCGTCCTTTATGCCCCGGACGAAGCCACGGCAAACAATGCCGCCAGGGCCGCGTTCAAACGCATCGCCGATCTCGATCTTATCATGAGCGACTACCGCACAACCAGCGAATTGATGCAACTTTGCCGGCAAGCCGGCAGCGAACCGGTTCGCGTGAGCCAGGAACTGTTCTTTGTCCTCTCGAAAGCGCAGAACGTGTCCAAGCTTTCCGACGGCGCCTTCGACGTGACCGTGGGGCCGGTGGTCAAGTTGTGGCGGCGCGCCCGCCGCGCGCACGAATTGCCGGATCCCGAAGCTCTGGCCAGGGCCCGTACCCTCGTCGGCTATCAAAACATCAAGCTCGATGAAAAGGCCCAGACGGTGCAGCTTTTGAAACCGGGCATGCAACTCGACCTGGGAGGAATCGCCAAGGGCTACGCCGCGGACGAAGCGCTCGCCGTTTTGAAGAAACAAAGCATCAGGCACGCGCTCGTTGCCGCCGGCGGAGACATCACCGTGAGCGACGCCCCGCCCGACGCCAAAGCCTGGAAAATCGGTATCGCGCCTTTCGAAGATCCGAAGCGCAAGCCCGGCCGCTATCTCTATCTGAAAAACGCCGCTGTCTCCACTTCGGGCGACGCCGAGCAATTCATCGAGATCAACGGCAAACGGTACTCGCACATCGTCAATCCAAGAACTGGAATCGGCCTCATCGGCCGGCAAAGTGTAACCGTCGTGGCGCGGCAGGGCATCGACTCGGACAGCCTGACCAAGGTCGTCTGCGTCCTCGGCCCCCAACGCGGCTTCAAAATCCTCGATGCCATTCCCGATGTGGCCTCTTTTGCCGTCTTCGAGACCGAGAAAGGACTGCAGACCTTCGAGACAGAGCGTTTCGCCAAAATCCCTCAATCAACCGAATAGCCCACGCCTTTGCCAATGACTAATGACCAATGCTTAATGACTACTGGCTACTGACTACTGACCATGCCACCCGAAAAAAAGAAAATCGCCGCCATCATCACCGAATACCGCCACTGGTCGCACGCCGACGTCATCGTCGGCAAGATCCTGGAGGGTTACAACCAGGACGGCGGCCCCGGACCAAATCTGAAGCTCGTGTCCATGTGCGTGGACCAGTTTCCGGCCAACGACATGAGCCGGGCGCTGGCCAGGAAGCACGGCTTTACGATCTACGACAACATTCCGGCTGCCCTTACCTTGGGCGGCAAGGAGCTGGCCGTGGATGGCGTCCTCTGCATCGGTGAGCATGGCAATTACCCGACCAACGCCAAGGGGCAAATTCTCTATCCGCGCCGGCGGTTCTTTGAACAGGTTGCCCAGACCTTCGAGCGCTGCAAGAAATCGGTGCCGGTCTTCAATGACAAACATCTGGCGGCGACGTGGGCCGATGCGAAATGGATGTACGACAAATCCCGCGAGTTATTCATGCCGTTCATGGCGGGCTCGTCCTTGCCGGTAGCCTGGCGCCGGCCGCCGCTGCAACTGCCGAAGGATTGCGAATTGAGCGGCGCCGTGCAGGTTGGCTATGGTCCGCTTGGAGCATATGGGTTTCACGCCCTGGAATCCTTGCAGTGTATGGTCGAACGCCGCAAGGGCGGCGAAACGGGCGTGGCGGCCGTGCAGTGTCTGCAGGGCGACGCCATGTGGCAGGCCCTGGATCAAAACAGTTTCTCGAAAGCGCTCCTGGAAGCCGCGCTCGCTCTGGTCCCGGCTCATGCACCAGGTGACTACCGCGCGGCAACGGCGAAGTCGAAGGATGCCGCGGTTTTCCTCATCGAATATCGCGACGGCCTCAAAGCCGCCGTGGCCATGCCGAACGGCTGGGTTCACGAAGGCGACGGCGGCGCTTTCTGCTTCGCCGGCCAGCTCAATGGAGAGGCCAAGCCGGTCGCGACGCACTTTTATCTCCAGCAGCCCGAGCCGTTTGGCCATTTCGCCTACCTGGTCAAGGCGATCGACAACATGATCCAGACAGGGCATGCCTCCTATCCGGTCGAGCGCACCCTGTTGACGACCGGCATCCTGGACGCGATCATGACAAGCCGGTACGAAAAGGGCCGGCGCATTGAAACGCCGCACCTGGCGATTTGTTACCGTCCGGTGGATTGGCCGTTTGCAACAGGACCGATTCCAAAATCCGGCAAGCAGTAGATTCCCAGCACGATTTTTGCAAGGAGAGCAGAACATGGTAGGACTTGATTCTCTCCTAATGCGGTTGGCAATTTACATGCCGCTGTATATTGTCTGGACTATCGGCATAGTTCTCTCCCTGACAAGCTGGCGGAAGCATCCCCAGGTTTCGATGTTGGCATTGGCCGGACTCATTATTCAACTGTTCCAGGCAGGGGCAGGAGTACTCTTCTCCTTCTGGGTTACAACGCAGATGGCTGGAGCCAGTTGGTCAAGCCGACCATTTGACGTTGGCATGGCCCTCAACATCTCTACTTTTGTTCAAATGTGCCTGAGTTCAATTGCCTGGGCGTTCATCCTTGTTGCCATTTTTCTCTGGCGGCATCAACCAGGCCGCATCCTTGGCCGTGATGGTCACTATCTTCCGGAAGGCTTTATGCCAGATGCCGCCGCAGGCTTACATCGGGGAAGGGGCAATGTCCACCATTAATGCCATCCTTGAAACCATGGGCTGGGTCGTAAGCCGCAGCCCGTTGATGGTTGTTTACGTGCTCGGAATTATCATTGCCGTCGCGCGTTACCGGCGGCACCCCAGGGTGTCATTGCTCACTTTGTTCGCCCTGGTTGGACTCCTTTTCTTATCCGTGTTCATGCCGTTCGATAAGGAGGATATACCCAATTACTTGAGTAGCATTCAGACTGTTGTTGGCGTAGATACTGCATTTCATATCCTCAGTTTCGTTCACTCCTTCTTGGCGGCGGTGCTCTTTCTCCTTCTCCTTGTGGCCGTATTCAGCGGGCGAAGTCAGCGGCTTGGCATTCGGGGCGCGGATGGTCAGTACCTGCCGCCCGACTTTCTGACCCGTCAGGAGCAGAGATGAATTCGACTGCGAGGAGCAGAATGCTGGAGCAACTTTGCTTGGCCGTACTTGCATGCGTTGCTGCCCAGCCGCAGGCTGCCGCAGGCGACACAAATAACTGGCTCCTCGGCCACGCCTACAAAATCCCTTCCCAGTACACGAACCAGGAAAGCGGTTATTTCTCCATCATCGAGGGCCACAACGGCCGGCTCTACGTTGGCGCTGCCAAGTACGGCGTCAACGCCTACCTGATTGAGTTCGATCCCAAAACCGAGGCCATGCGTATGGTCGTGGATGTACACAAAACGATTGGCTCAATGGCAACCGGCTTTGCTGCCCAGGCCAAGATCCACACGCGCAACAACGTCGGCGCCAGCGGCAAGATTTACTTCGGTTCCAAGCAAGGCTATCCCGAGAAGGGCGAAAAACGCAGCGACTATCCCGGCGGCTACGTCTTCAGCTACGACCCGGCCACCGGCAAGACCGAGCACTTCGGCATCCCCTGGCCGAATCACGGCGTCATCAGCGTCACGCCTGATGAAGGCCACGGCGTCGCTTACATCTCCACCTGCTCCGACGAGCGGCCCATCGAGCATTCGCACTTCATGATCCTGGACCTCGCCAAGCGAAGCTGCCGCGATCTGGGCGACCTGGAGCAGATGTATGCATTCATCGTCGTCGATCACAAGAGCCGCGCGTACCACCCGATCCGCGGCGGCAGAATTGCGCGTTATGACCCGGCCACGGATCGCATGGACCGGCTTCAAATCACGCTGGATGGCGCCGAGCCGCCGCCGCTTTTCACGCGCAATGACACCATCCTCAACTGGGAAGTTTCTCCGGACCGAAAAACGCTCTATGCGGTGGAGATGAGTACGAATCAGTTATTTGCGTTCGATCTGTCCGTTGATGGAAACATTCTTCCTGGCCGGCGGCTCGGTGACTTGCTGCCAGGCGCGAAGACCGATTGCCGGGCCATGTGCGTTGGCCCCGACGGCGCCGTGTGGGCGGCCGTGTCGCACGTCAACGCGCCGGAAGGTCAGACCCTGCACCTCGTCATTTATCGGCAGAGCAAGGCGCAGCCGCGCGACCATGGCAAACTAGGCATCGCCAATCCGGATTACACCACCTTCACAGATGAGAAGGGCAAGCCCAGACCCTGGCATCACACCGTGCGCAAAGCCAAGGACGGCACGCTGGCTCCGTGGCAACCGATGGGTGTGTGTGCGGCGCAAGACGGTTCTGTATACGTCATGACCATCGCACCTTTTACGCTCCTGAAGTTCTCGCCGGAGGTTATCCGAAAGCCCTAAGGCTAGGATTGTGCGGCCGGCCACACAGGCTGCACCAGAATGGTTTGCGGTCAGGCGAGGATCTTGCGAATCACGCGCCCATGCACATCCGTCAGCCGGCGTTGGATGCCGTTGTGATAATAAGTCAGCTTCTCGTGGTCGAGCCCGAGGAGATGCAGCACTGTGGCGTAGAAATCATAAACCGTGACGACATCTTGCACGGCTTGATGGCCGAATTCATCGGTGGCGCCGAAGCTAAAGCCTTTCTTGACTCCCGCGCCCGCAAGCCAGGCCGTGAAGCCCTTGGGGTTGTGATCGCGCCCTTGCGTCCCCTTTTGAAACGTGGGCATGCGGCCGAACTCCGTCGTCCACAGCACCAGCGTATCGTCGAGCAGGCCGCGTGACTTCAGGTCCTTGAGCAGGCCGGCCAACGGCCTGTCCAGGATGGGGCCATGACGATCGTAGTCCGACTTGAGCCGGCGATGCGCGTCCCAGTTGAGCGCTCCTTCGCCCATCGCGAAGGCCCCGTTATAAAGCGAGACAAAACGCACGCCGCGCTCCAGCAAACGGCGGGCGAGCAGGCAGTTGCGGCCAAAGTCGGCGGTGGCCTTGTCTTCCAGGCCGTACATCTTTTGGGTTGTCTGCGTCTCCTGGGCAATGTCCATCGCCTCGGGGGCGCT
>DASZFN010001145.1:0-9822 GCA_035939715.1 Gemmataceae bacterium
CGCGCAGGCAGGGCTCGTGCGTGCAGGGTGGACGGAGACTGACGGAGGAAACGCTTCGCTGTGCTCGCCAAGTAGTAACCATGAGCATGGAAGGCCATTTCCAGGCCTTCTTCGGCAAACCACGCCTCGATCTCGCGGCGCTTATGCCGAAACTGGTAACGGGGCAGCAACGTGTCGAACAAGTGGAACACCTGGGCATCAAAGCGTTCCCGGGCTGTCATGTTTCGGTGGTTGAAAAAGGGCAGCTGCTTGCTCAGGCGTCGGCCGTGCCTCCACCAGGCGAACTGGCCTAAAGGAAAGAAGGCCGCGGCGAGCAAGAGCGCTGACGTCTGTAACAGCCTGGGCGGCAGCTTGGGACTCTGACCGAGAAAGAGCACGTCGCGCGCAAAATAAAGGGGGCGCCATTCGGGAGCGTCCCAGAAGGGCTGATAAAGCCAGATCAACAAGGCGGCATCGGCAACGAGCAGCTTGCGAAACTGCGAAAACGCGCGCCGAGTATTCGGCGTATGATGGAGCATGCCGATACTGATCCCCCAGCGGAAGGTGTCCCACTTGAAGGGCGGTTGCAGAATATTCCCCTGCACATAGTGGAGGTTCTCGATCTCGCCAAATTGGGCGGCCGCTCTCTCCAAAGCTCCGATGCCCAGGTCCAGGCCGATGACTTGTTGTCCGGGACAGAGCCGGGCCATGACACTGGTTTTCTCGCCACTGCCGCAACCGGCATCCAAAACCCGGTCGCCGAGCTTCAGGGGGCCATATTCGGCAAGCCGAGCCATGATCCAGCTTACGTATTCCTGATGGTCGAACCCATAGCAACGGTTTGACTGTTCGAAACCGCCTTGCCAACGCGAAACCCATTGGAAGTTGAAGCGCCGGCCGGTTTCTTGCACGCTTTCTTCCGCCTGGACCAGGCGGGGGATGCCGGTTTCCACGGGGTAGAACTGGGAACAAGAAGCGCACTGCAAGGTGCCGGACAGGATATGCGATCCTCGTTCCTGCCGGCTTTCCACAAGGCTCAGATCTCCTCGACACCGGGGACAAGCCAGGATGGCAAGCAGTTCACGCTTCATAAGTCATTTCTCAAGTGAGTTGTCATCAGGCAAGCGTTCCTTTGGAAAGCCAAGGCAAGAACGGTGCCAAGGGAGTGGCGATGGGTCTGGCGGCGTCCTGCCGCCCCGGCCCAGCGGTTGAGGACGCGCTCTCCGCCTGGCTTGGGGAGCCGCACGCGGTGCCTGGCCTTTGTTGCCGGGCGGGGCAGGGTCGGGAAGCGGGCGGATCAGGGGACCGTGGCCCAGCGGGGTGGCGCGAAAGTTGTCCGGTGGGTCGGAAATGTGCCAGGTTAGCCAGGTAACGCGCAGGGTCAAGATGCCGGCAGCCTGGTGGTCCGGATTGCGCTTCCTGGATAAAATGGCTGAGCGTCAACACCAATTTTCCATGCAACGACCTCTATCCCCATGAACTCATTCGGCCGCCGTACTTTCCTGAAACAAGCCGCCCTAACGGCATCCGGCGCGGCCGCCCTTGCCACGGCGGCCGAAGCTGAGACGCCGCCGCTACTGCCGACCATCAAGCTGGGCGGGCACAACGTCAGCCGCCTTATCATGGGCGGCAATCCCATTTACGGCCACGGGCATTTCAATCATTTGCTCAGCCAGCACCTGACCGCCTGGCACACGCCCGAGCGCGTGCTGGAAATGCTCAAGCGCGGCGAGGAAGCCGGCATCAATACCTGGCAGAACAGCTACGCCGACCGCACCTTGCAGGACCTGGATCGCTACCGCGCGGCCGGCGGCACGATGCACTGGCTCTGTCTCGGCAAGCCGGATTGGGATCAGCATCCCGAGCGCATCGAGGCGGCCGCCCGGCGCAAGCCCATCGGCATCGCGCCGCACGGCGCCCTCGCCGAGCGCCTGCACCGCCAGGGCGCACTGCACGTCCTGACCGACCTGCTCAAGCGCATTCGCGACCAGGGCGTGCTGGTCGGTCTGTCGGCGCACAACCCGGCGCTGGTGGAGCTTGCCGAGGAGAAAAACTGGGATGTCGATTACTACATGTGCTGTCTGTATTACCTGACGCGGCCGCGCGGCGAGTTCCAGCAACTGCTGGGCAAGGATTTGCCGCTGGGCGAAATCTATCTGCCCTCGGATCCGCCGCGCATGTTCAAGGCCGTGCAAGCCACGCGCCGGCCCTGCCTGGTGTTCAAGGTGCTGGCGGCCGGCCGGCGCATCAGCAACCCGGCCGAGGTGCGCTCCTGCTTTGCCGCCGCCCTGGCCAACATCAAGCCGACCGATGCCATGATCGTCGGCATGTACCAGCAGTTCGGCGATCAGATCGGCGGCAACGCCGCCCTGGTGCGCGAGCTATGCGGCCAGGCGCGACCGGGGCGTTCCGGTTGAATTTCAAGAGGGTCCGCGGACCCCGTAACGAGCTGCCACGTGTTTGTGGCGGCAAGTTTCCAACCTGCCGGGTTCGTCAGGAAGCAGTTGCTGAGTTTTCATGGACACAGTCATCTCTTGCGGCCCATGAGATGATAGACGACCTCATTGCGGGCATCGTTCAGCGTGCTGACGTTGCGGATGAGCGCGTACAGCAGGATGAGCAAGGAGCCGCCCCAGAAGAAGAGCGCCGGGCCAAGCTCCTTGAGCCCTTCGCCGCTGCCCATGCCGGCGACCACGCCGGCAATGTCGCGCGTCAAGCCAAACCCGGCCCCCGCCAGGACGATCAGGTGGAAAAGCGCCGCCGCCACGAAGAGAGCGATGGTGCCATATACCTGGCGGGCCAGCCAGAGCACCTCCATGGCCAGGCCCAGGGCGCGCAGGAAGAGCAGGTGCAAACTCTTGGCGGCAAGCAGCAAGATGATGCCGACGATCAACAGGGCGATGACGCCGGCGCCCGATTTACCTGCCAGCCCCAGGGCGCCCGCCGTGCATACGAAGGTCAGTCCGGCGGCCGATGTCAGGAGCGCCACGAAGGCCATGGTCTGGGCGGAGTCCTTCCGGGGCGCCCCCAGGCAATAGATCAGCCCCACGATATGAATTATCTCACTAACGGCGGCAAGGACGGCAAAGAGAATAGTCACCGGATGGTGCGCGGTCGGGTCCGGCGTGTACGTCGCATAATTGAGGGGATCGGTGCACTCGTAAAGCGTTTTCGACGAGCACAGGATGGCGATCAACACGACACCGAAGACCAGTAACAGCATCGCTGCTGCCGCCAGATTGACGGTCATGCCCGTCTGGACTCTGGCGTAGTCGCCGCGGCCGACCCTGGTGGAGCGGCGCCGCGTGGGGCCATTCTGCGCCAGCTCCTGCTCCTCGGGCAGCGGTTGCCAGGCTTCTTCCGGCCCCGGCAGCAGTTCCTTGGGCTTGTCTCTGTTCGCGGCGGGCAGGCCATTTGCCTGGCGTGTTTGCGCGTCATCCGCCGCCACCTGGTAGCCGCTGCCCAGAGGACCATTGGCCTCCAGCGGCGCAACGTTGCCGTGGTCGCGGGCCCGCATATGCCGCACCTCCGCCAGCAGGCGCGAACGCAAAGATCCGGCCTTGGCCTCGGCGGGGGGAGCCCGAAACACCTGGCCGCACCAGGGACAACGCACGCGACGGCCGGCGAAGTATTTTTTCAGCTTCAACGGACTGCGACAGCCCGGGCAGCCTGCGCGAACGGTACCCCCCTCCTTTGGGAGCCGCTTTTGTCCGGCCGCCGTGGCGTTTCCGGCCAGACGGGGCGCCGGCATTTCCGGCTCGTCGGCCGGCATGGGCATGCTCGTGTGGAAAGCATGCCGGCACGCCGGACAGCGTACGCGCTTGCCCTCGGATTGCGGCGGCAAGCGGAGCAGGGTCGTGCAATGCGGGCAATGCCTTACGGCGGCGGCTGAATTTCTCCCGGATTGAAGGCCCGCCGAAGCCTGCGCGGAATTTCCAGCAGCATGTGCTGCGGCTTTGGACGCTACCGCCCGCTTGGACGACAGCATGGCAGCGGTGCAAGTGAAGGGCAGCCTGCAAAGACCGCAGGCGACGCGCTTACCGGCCGACCCGGCAGGGAGGCGAAGGGCAGTGCCGCAGTGTGGACAGTGGGTCCGACCGGTCATGCTTCACGCGCGGTTAGGAACGCACGAATACGTCCGTGGCCTGAGCCCGACGATCGGGGACGTCAATTTCACAAGCGGTCCGACTTGGGATGAGGGGATCGACGAACTTGATCGAGCCCGCTCTCTAGTTTACGAAGGGCGGCCGGAACGGGTCAACAAAATTGTGGCGTGAATTTGGTCTTTCAATAAAGGTTGCCGATGTCACGAATCCCGCGGAATGGCCGTGCTTGAGGCGGCCCATTGGCGGCAGCGGCCGTCTCTGCTGAGGCGATAGACGCCGCGCAATCACCAAGACCCGGCTTACCGTTGTGCCGGTAAGACTCCCTCTGCCAGGCAGCACCGTCACGCCGGGCAAGTTCAAGCATAAAACCCCACGCCGAATGCACTTGCTCCATATCCCCAATTTATTGACGGGTGTTAAGATTGTTCAACCGGAGCAGGGTCAGAGGTCAGAGATCAGAGGGCAGAAGTCAGAGGCTGATTTCTGACTTTTGACCTATGACCTCTGACTTCCGACCGTGAGCAAGAAATCGTTCCTGGCGGTTCTTTCGTCTATATGATGTGTTTTTCCGTGGTGATCTCTGCAATAATTGACGGTCGAACTCCAGCCGGAACCTAGTCACGAAAAGAGGCCGCTTCACGAGCGGCAGGGTCGTCGTCGACACGACCTTGTCGTCGGGAGTGGCTCAGTCTTTATTCAAGCCGAGGATCGCATCCATGAAGTTCTTATCCTTTGTGCGGCTGTTCGGAAAGCAATGGCATCTTGACGCTTCGGCCTCGGGGCGAGCTTCCAGGAGGTCGCATAAATCCCGGCTCGCCCGGCGAAAACGGCTGAACGTGGAAACGCTGGAGGACCGGACTCTCATGTCGGTGGTTCCGGTCGCCACCGTCACCGGGCACTTCGATAATCTGTCCTTTACGCCGGGCAATCACAGCGCTCCCGCCGTGGCGGTCGATCCATTAAACCCGAAACATCTGGCGGCCATTTACACGCGCAATGACCCGGCGAACCTTCCCACTAAAACGCCGGTGATTGTCGAGGCGGCGGTATCCGTGGACGGGGGACAAAACTGGAGTCAATTGTTTCTGCCCGGCACGATGATCGACCCCACCACTAGTGGCGCCAGCATCTCCCCATTTCCTCAGGAAACGGACGGCAATGTCGCCTTCGACGCCAACCACAATTTTTATCTGGTTTACTCGGAGCACCCGGCAGGCGCATTGACACCTGCTACGCCGGGCGCGATCGTGGAACAGAAGTTCAGTTTCGTCGGCAGCAGCCCGGTCCAGACGATTACCAACAAGGTGATCTATGAATGGCTGCAAGACCCCGCGATTAACCCCGTGCTCACGATAGATACCAACCCAGCCTCGTTTACGGATCCCACCAGCGGCGTTACAAAGACCGATCCCTACGCAGGCACCGTCTATGTCGCCTGGACAACAAACTTTGTGCCGCCACCGTCGGTGACGAACTTCAACGCCAATTCCGTCCTGATGGTCGCGTCGAGCGACGGCGGCAAGTCATTCAGCCCGCCCTTCTACGCCAACGGCAATTTCAACTTTGGCAGCGAGCACGATGCCGCGCCCCAAATCGTGGTATCCGGGGGGACGACGGACGGCCGTGTTTCTCCCGGCCAGGTCAGCGTGGTCTACGATGATTGGAACAGCGGGGCCAACATAACACCCGTTCCGCTGGATTTTATCAATTACAACAGTTTCCAGAACGGCGGACCGTCCGCCACTTTCCAGGGTGCCACGGGACCCATCGCAGATGCCTTCCACCCGCAGACCGGTCCCGACATCCCGGCGGTCACGAACTTCACCGCCACCGTCAATATCACTGACCCTAATTTTACGGCGATTACGAAGCTAGACGTTGGGATCAACCTCACGCACGCGAATCTGGACAACCTCCTCATCCAGCTGATTCGGCCGGATGACCCAAAGAATCCATTGCCGGAAGCGCAACGCACCATCGACCTTGTTTTTAACCGCACGAATGCCGACGGCAGCACCAACACGGGCTTCGGCATCAGCGGCGCCAATATGGGGAGTACGCCGAGCGGCATCCCCCTGGACACGATTTTTGACGACGATGTGCCGCGGAACATCGATGGGGGGAACTCGGGCGCGCCTTACACGGGATATTTCCAGCCCGAGCAGCCCTTGAGCTTCTTTGCTGGACTAACACCAGCCCAGATTAACGGCACCTGGACACTGCGGCTCACGGATTTCCGCAACAGCGGCACTCCTGTACAGGGCCTCAATGAGTGGCATCTGCAGTTCACCTCCGGCCTGACCATGCGCGGCGAGCAGACCATTGCCTCCACGACCGTGCGCGGCGCTGTGACCGGTCCTTATTCCTTGCAAGCGCAGGTCGCCGGAAACCAGGGCATCGGCCCGGCCCCGGTTATTGCCTCCGACAGCACGCTGGGATCTTTTAGCCCGTATCAGGGCAACATTTACGTTGCCTTCGTGAGTCGCATTCGCAGCGTCGGCACTACCAACAACAATCCGGCCGATAACACCGATATCTCCCTCATCACTTCCAGCGATGGCGGCGCTTCCTGGAGCTTCCCGGTCACCGTGAATACCGACAACGCCCAGACGGATGGGTCTTCCGAAGCGTTTAATAATGGTACCATCGTCTCCGGACGCGCCCAGTTCCTGCCGGCCCTCACGGTGGATCAGACGACGGGGGCCCTGGTCGCAAGCTGGTACGACGCGCGCAACAGTCCGGTCCGTCAGACGGTCGCCCGCTATGTCGGAGCCAGCATTGACGGAGGTCAGACCTTCAACGCTAATACCTGGCTAAACCAGAACATCACGCCGTTTGACGAGGTCACGCAGACCGGCGTTACCGTCGGACCCCTGGCCGACGATTTTTCCTCAACCGACGTTCAATTTGATCAGATGTTCGGATTCGGCAACCGCCAGTCGATCGTGGCGCTCAACGGCCAGGTATACGGTGTATGGTCAGGCAACGAAGGCCTGGGCCGCGACGGCAAGGAGAAGCTCAATGTACTTTCGGCCACGGCCACCATCGCAGCCGGTCCGCGCATTATCAGCAGTACGCAAGGTGTTGCCGCCGCGCCGCTGAATACGATGCAAGCCCCGGATGGGACGATATTGGCCAACACCTTCGACGTGACCTTTGACCGGCCGGTTGATCCAGGCACGTTCACGCCAGGCGTGGTAACGGTTATGTTCCTGCCCGCCAACGGTAAACCTGCTGTTTCCCTGACCGTCTCATCGGTAACTCCCCTGGACCTGGGCGGCTTTGGCCCGGCCAACGCCCAGGGCGCCACGCAGTTCCAGATCAAGTTTGATCCTTCTAATGCCTTCGCCCAGGACGGCACCTTTGTCGGCACTTATAGTTACAGCGTCGCGCCGCTGGTGCAAGATCGGGTCCGTAGTACGCAGGTCACACTCAATACGCTCCAGACCGGAACTTTTGCCACAGCGAACAATCTCAATCTGCGCATTCCGCCCGTCGGCACCGGCGGCTCGGGTATCCCATCCCAGGACACGACACTTAGCACGCTGAATGTATCAGGCATTCCGGCAAATCAAATCATCACCAACGTGACCGTCAGCCTGAATCTGACACACACATTTGATGCAGACCTGTTCATCCAGTTGATTGCTCCTGACGGCACATCGGTGGTGCTCGCGCAGAACGAGGGCGGGTCCGGCGATAACTATCAGGGGACAACGTTCAGCGACGCGGCTGGCAGGTCGATCCGGCAGGGCCGTGCTCCATTCACCGGCACGTTCCGGCCGGAAACACCCCTGGCGAACTTGCTCGATCACAACCCGAACGGTAAATGGACCCTCTCCATCGACGACGAGTTTCAGCAGGACACCGGATTTCTGCAAAACTGGTCTCTGCAAATTAGCACCGGTACGGTTGTAACCACGATCGTGCCCGGCAATAACATGGACCAGAACGCCGATGGCACGGCCGGACAAGCCAATGTCGATGCCTACGCCGTTCCCCGGCCGCTCAACGGCGTTCCCTTCCAGGGGCCCTTTGATACCACGACCATCCCGCTTATCGTGCCGGGACCGCACATTTCTAGCAGCAGTGTGCCTGGCGGCGTCATTCCGCCAACGCCCGATAATGAGGTGCTCAACGGAACTGTCAGCTCCATTGATGTGGTCTTTGACCGCAATATGAATCCAGGCTCCGTAACTCCCGCTTCGGTTCTGCGCGTGATCGGACCTGCCGGCACCATCGGCCCCGGTGGCGCCATCCCGGCTTCCTTCTCAATCACGCCAAACCCGAACAACAATGATCCGGATCCCGCGCACCCGCGTACATTCGCCATCAACTTCTTGACGCCTAATGGCTTGAAGCCCTTGGCCCTCAACCTGAGCGGCACTTACGTGGTGACGCTCGCCTCTTCGATTACCTCGGCCGCTGGCGATGGCTTGGATAGCAATGAAAATGCGGGGCTGGACATTTTGCGCGGCACGCCATCGGCCGGCACGCAGCCGGTAATGTACAACTCCACGGGAACCGCTTCCATCGGGGATCTCGCCAAGCCCGGCACGGTGACGCAGTCGACCATCACTGTACCCGACAGCTTCATTATCCCCGACGACGGCATTACCGTTCAGCTAAACATCAGCTATTCGCACGATCCCGACCTGACTGTTAAGCTGATCGCGCCCAACGGGCAGATCGTCCAGTTATTCAGTAACATCGGCGCCAACGGCAACAACCAGAACTTCACCAACACGGTGCTGGACGACAAGACCAACCCGATCCTGTCGATCACGCAAGGCTCCCCGCCTTTCACCGGTCGCTTCAATCCCGAGGTGCCCTTGTCCAACCTGTTCCCCGGCGGGGCGGGCATAAATGCGCAGGGGCAGTGGACCTTGCAGATCACGGATAGCGTTGCCGGAACCGTGGGCACGCTTAACAACTGGTCGATTACGGTTTTGAAGCCACTGGCTTCCACGGACCTGGGCGAGCCCGTCGCCGATCAGGCCATGACGACATTCCGCATTTTCACGATGGACCCGACCAATCCACTGTCCCGCAGTACCTGGACATCCGTGGGTCCGGCGGCCACCAGCGGCGGCGGTCGTATTGGCGGCATCGCGGTCGATCCGTCTGACCCATCGGGCAATACCGTGTACGTGGCCGGCGCCAGCGGCGGTGTCTGGAAAACCACGAACTTTCTTACCACGAGCCCGCAGGGCCCCACTTATATGCCGTTGACCGACTTCGGTCCGACGTTCGGTATCAACATCGGCGGCCTGGGAGTCTTCGGCCGGAACAATAACACCAGTCAATCCATTGTCTTCGCGGGCACTGGCGAAGGGGACACGGGAACCGAAGGGGTGGGCTTCCTGCGCTCGCTGGACGGCGGCGCTACCTGGACATTGCTGGACAGCACGACGAATGTGGACGCCAACGGCAACACCTTGCCATTAAACTCGCCGCAGCGGGACCATATTTTTGTCGGCACGCATACCTTCAAGGTTCTGGTTGACCCGCGGCCGACACCGAGCGGCAATGTCATTGTTTACGCCGCTTTGACCGGTCCGAACGGCGGCGTCTGGCGCAGCCTGGACAGCGGCAACCATTGGCAGCGCATGCGGGCGGGGCAAGTTACGGATCTGGTTTTTGACCCCAACAGTGCTCACATCAACCAGATCAGCAACCCGACCGGCAACACGGACATTCTCTTCGCCGGCTTTGCAGGCGAGGGCGTCTTCGAGAG
>DASZFN010001146.1:0-3407 GCA_035939715.1 Gemmataceae bacterium
GGGGGCGAAAATGCTCGGCCACGGCGGCCACATCAAGCGGTTGTGCTTGCCCGCGGCTAAACGCTTCTAGTTGAAGCAACGCGCCCAGAAGTTGTCGCGTGCCGCCCGGCAAGTTCGCCGCCAGCCAGGCCAGCACGTCGCGGCCAACCGCAAGCTGGCGTTGCTGCGCTTTCTCCTGAAGCAAAGCCAACCGGCTGGCAGCGCCAAGCGGTTCGAGTCCAACAACCAGTCCGCCGCCTAGGCGGCTGACTAACCGAGCCGGAAAATGAGCGATCCGTGCAGGGCCGGTGCTGGCGGTGAACACGATCTGTTGCTGCCGGGCGAGGCGCTCATCAATCGTTTGTACGAACCATTCAAGCACGGCCGCCTGGTTAGCCCGCCGCGCGCCCAGATGCTGCAGGTCCTCAACGATCAGCAAGTCAGGAATCGCCGAAGGGGACTCAGGAGACGGCGCGCTGGATTTCGGCTTAAAGTCCGCAGCCGTGCGCTTCTTTGGCGACCGCGAATCACCTTTCAGTTCCTGATCGTCTTCTGACTCTTTGCCAAGGCCGACGTCGGAGGCCGACTGGATGCTGATGACAATCCGCGGCATTCGCCGGGTGACATCCTCCACCAACTCGGAAATCAGGTGCGTTTTGCCAGTCCCAGGCAAGCCGTGCAAGTAAAGCGGGTTGAAGATCCGCTGCACGCGCTGCGAGCAAAGGCAAGCGGCGACGGAGCGCACTGCTGCCAGGGCCGATTGGTTTTCTGGTGCGGGCACAAAGTACGTACAACTTGACACCAAGTTCGATCCTCAGCGGTCTCGAAGCCGGGGCAAAAACCGAATCAAAACTCTGTCGCGGGCTCGCCAGAATGGGGGAAACGCACTGGCAAATCTACTAAGCAAAAAGGCCGGTTTTTGGGCCGTTGCAACAGGTCTTATTGTATCGAATTTCGTCGTCGGCGTAAAGGACATTAGATGCGAGTTAACTTCTTGAAAATTAAGGACTTAAATTGCGTGCCAAAGGGGCAGAATTCAATAAAGAAAAAGCCGTCCAACCGTGGCGGAATAGAGCTTCGAAAAATAACCGCCAGCGACCCGCTAGACTACCTGGATAGCGGTTACTTTGCCCGGACTCTCTGTATTTCCGCCAGGAGGATGTCGTGGATGAGTTGGTGCGGTTTAGCGTGTCTCTGGAAGCCGATCTGCTGGAGCAATTCGACCGCTATTGCGGCGAGAATCACTTCGCGACCCGGAGCGAGGCGATTCGCCAGCTTCTGCGGCAGGCTCTGACCGCACACGCCTGGGACAGCGATACGCGCGATGCGGCGGCCACGTTAACCCTCGTCTATGACCACCACCGTACCCAGCTCTCCGATCGCCTTCTTGAGATACAGCATCAGCACACCGAGGCGGTGGTGGCCAGCAGCCACGTGCACCTGGACCACAATAACTGTATGGAGGTGATCTTCCTGCGCGGTCGCTCGCGGTCGTTGCGGCAGATCGCCGGGCAATTGAGCGGGCTGAAAGGGATACGCAAGGCGGAGTTGGTGGTAGCAAACACCGCCGAGACACCTTGAAGGGATGAGGGAGGAGGGATGAGGCAGCCGGGACCTGCTGTCGCAAGCCCCGGCTGCACATTAGCGCCTAACTGGCGCTAGAAGGTTTAGCGTCGTCAGGTCGAGCAGCCCGACGAAAATGAGGGCGCGTAGAAAACCGGCGGGGCGTAGTAATAGCTGGAGCGTTCGACAGGAGCTGGATTGCTCTCCGTCGTGCGGACCACATGACTCGGGTCGGCATAACGCTCCAGATACCGGGCCAGCGCCTCGTCATCCAGATCGCCTTCATGCCGAAACGCCTGCAGAGCGCCGGTATGGTCGCTGATGACAATGCCAAGCCCGCCAGGCATATCGAACGTGCTCGCTAATGCCAGGCCTCGTTCAGTTGCGGTATCGATGTGAACGCAAATATACTTGTCCGACAAGATGTGACTGACATCGGTTGACAGGTCGCCGTCCCGGTCGAGCTTCTGCCAACCTTTCAGGCCGGCGCCGAAGACGACAGCCAACGGTTTCCCCGTGTCGGCTGCGGTCTTTTTGGCGGCGCCATAATTGGTTGTCCAGGCCGGCACATTAACGGCTTCGGAGGCAGGGCCAAAGCCGGCAAGAGCCAGGACAAGAATGGAGGTGTGCATAACAGTTTTTCTCCTTCATGAAGAAAAGACAGGGCACCTCTGAACAAAACGCCACCCCCTGCGGATGGTGCTGGGCGAAAGGAAGGTTGTAGCGGACAGAGGTGCTGCCGGCAAGTAAAATTTTTCCTATTCGCTATAATTTGTGCAATTAGCGAATCTTGTGTAGGAACCGCAGACTGTGCATTTCGGTTATTGCCGAGCAAGAGTTGATTGCCCCAAGTCTATGAAGTTGAGTTGGCCATGACCACCTGGAAAATCGCCGGCGTACAAATGGACTGCCGCCTGGCGGACAAGGCTTACAACCTCGGCGTGATCCGCATGCGGCTGCGTGAAGCGGTTGCAAAGGGAGCGCGGCTCGTCGTGTTCCCGGAGTGCGCCTTGACGGGATACGCGTTCGATTCAAGGGACGAGGCCGTTACCCTGGCCGAGCCGGTCCCGGGGCCGGCAACCACCTTGCTTGCCGAGGATTGCCGCGCTCTGGACGCCTGGGCCATCATCGGCTTGCTGGAACTGGGCCGATCAGCCAATGTCTTCTTCAACGCCTGTGCTCTGATCGGCCCGCAGGGTATCGTCGGCAGTTATCGCAAGATCCACCTGCCTTTTCTCGGCGTTGATCGCTTCGCCACGCCTGGGGATCGACCGTTCCAGGTCCACGACCTGGGCGGACTTCGCGTGGGCATGAACATTTGCTACGACGGCAGCTTCCCGGAATCGTCCCGCGTGCTTGCGGTGCTGGGCGCGGACCTGGTGGTGCTGCCCACCAACTGGCCGACGGGTGCGGCGAAGACGGCCTGCTGCCTGGTGCCGGCGCGGGCGATGGAAAATCACCTCTACTATGCCGCGGTCAATCGTGTGGGCGAGGAAGGCGGCTTCCGGTTCATCGGCCAAAGCCGATTTGTGGATTGCGACGGAGAACTCCTCATCCCGCCCGGGTCGGATCAAGAGGAGATCCTGTACGCGGAGGTGAACCCGGCAATCGCCAGGCAAAAACGCATCATCAAGATTCCAGGCAAATATGAAATCGACCGCGTCAACGACCGCCGGCCGGAAATGTATGGGCCGTTGTGCGAGAGAGCGAACTTGGGAGACGAACAAGAGGGTCATTAGTCATTGGTCATTCGTCATTCGCACGCGAATGACTAATGACCAATGACCGCTTTCATACTCTATGGCCTCTTGCCCACTTCCTTTTTGGCAGGCGGGATGGGCTTGGCGAAGACGTTGTCACGCTCG
>DASZFN010001147.1:0-7581 GCA_035939715.1 Gemmataceae bacterium
GTTAACGTCCTACGCCAAATCCAATCCGCTCTTTCTCGAGCGACGGCCCGCGTCCGACAAGGCTGCGGGCTCAATCAATGGGGGTGGCCTTCTGGTTGGCCGCCTCCTTGGCATTTTCGGCGCCCGCGGGTGTCTTCCCCATCTTTGGCTGGCCCCTGGCATCATCACTGCCGCAGCCAACCAAGCTGGCCAGAAGCAAAGGCAAGAACGCAATCCGTATCAACGAACGAAGCATGGTATTCCTGTCCTTTCTTGGCGAGAACCGATCAACCCTGGTCCTGGTTCTGAACAACCCAGCCGTCCTGGTAACCGGAGAGCGCTTCGAACGTGCCGAAATCAATGGACGGGATAATCTTGCGCACGGAGCCGTCGGCGTAGGCGAACTGGACAATGCCGCCCGAGTGCAAGCTGCCAAACGACCACCAGCCGTGGCCGCCGTCGTTGAGGTTGACCTGGGTGTCCAGGCCGAAGCAGGAGTAATTGAAACCGCAGCCCCAATGACCGGTGCTCCAGCCGTTCGGGATGCCGCCGCCGCCGTTCCAGTTAATCCAGCCGCCGGCATATTCGCCGAACATCAAGGTGTTGCTGGTGCCATCAGGAACGCGGCCAATAGTGGTCTTGGAATCGTAGTGCAGCAAGCCATTGAAGATGGAGTAACTGAGAGGCGGACTCACGCTGAAAAGGCTGTTGCGGCACTCGCCGGCCACGCCCAGGTAATTGGACCGCCCTACAATCTTGGCGCCAGGTTCCGAGCTGAAACCGTGTCCGCCGGGCGCGACCCCGGGCGGATACCAGGTCCCTGCACCAGGCCCAGGCGCCGGCAAGGCGCTGCCGTTGTCGTAGAGGACGGCGAGCAAGCCGGTTACCGTTTCTTCCGGAGACGGGGCCGAGGGACAACGAAAGACCTTGAAGTTCCCTTCGCAGCCGTAGATGTAAGTCGGCGAAGGGCGCGGGTCGACCATGGTGCCGTTGGTGCGCGGCCGGTTGGTCTGGTTCGGCAGGTCCCATTGCGCGCCGGCGTTGTACACGTTGTAGTAAACAATGCCCGGATCGCCGGGGAAGGCCGGCACGACGTCGAAGATGAATAGCTGATACTGGGCTTGCTGTTCCAGGTAGGGGAGTAGCCGGACGAGCTCGCCCACGGCTCGGCCGTCGATGCCGGGCGGCAGCTTGCTGAAGGCGGCGTCGTAGTTGGCCGCGGCCAGGGCGATTTGCTTGAGGTTATTGGAGCAGGACATGCGGTTGGCCGCCTCGCGGACCTTCTGCACCGCCGGCAGCAACAGGCCGATCAGAACGGCAATGATGGCGATTACCACGAGCAGTTCGATCAGGGTAAAGCCTGGCCGGATTCTGGATTTCAACATGGGTGCCTCCACTAAATATAATCAGGATATCACAACGCTCTTTTACGGAAATGCAGAGGGCTACAAGGCCCCGCCCGGCTGATGGCGCGCATCCACCGGGGGCAGGCTTGAGGCCGCCCTGGTGCGCTCATTGCGACGCGAATTGTTTTGAGGCTCCAGCTTGCGAGAGGCTCGAACAGGTCCGCCGCACGCGAGTGTGCTATATGGCGTGCACGATACGACAGCATTGAAACCCGACGCGCCAGCTTGGGCCCGCGCTGGCCCCTGGGGTTACAATGCTGCAAGATCTTGCATGCACATTTAGGCGCTCGCGGCCGATGTTGCAAATACACAGGCATACTGCCGTCAATGCAAAACAGAAATGCACAAGCGATCTGTTTTTCAGACATTTTGTTGCAGAGTTTTCCCGAGTCGTGCGCAAGATAAAAATCCTTTGTTCGCGCGTAACAACAGCAAGCTCAAACCGATCTAATCCATTTCTTGCAATCCGTTTTGTCGTCGATTTCCGCGCTGGCTACGCAAGCTTTCCCCGACGACAAGATTAGCCGTCGCGCGTAACAAGCCGCTCAGGAAACCGGTCCAGGGAAATAGACAGGCCCAGGAGCAGGGCACTGCTTCTGCGCGGACGACCGGTTGCATTGCGCGGGTACGAGTGAGGATAGACAGCTTGCACCTCACTCGCTTGTCGCGCCGATGAAGCCGCACGCAGAAACGCGGAAGCTGACAGCGCTTGGAAAGCGCGCGCTCGGCGCGCCTTAACGTGACGATTGCCCTTATTCCGGAGTGCGCGCTGCGGAGCGCAAAGGATGCTGGTGCGTGCAGTCAAGGATATTACGGATCGCTAAATTTCAAAACGAAAGATGGGATGTCACGAACACCGGGCGAAACCCGAGGCCGCAAGGCGGACGAAACACGCCGTCGCCAGATCGCGCACTACCGAGCGCGCGGCTGGACCTTCGCGCAGATCGGCCGCCATTTCGGCGTCACGCGCCAGTGCGTGCAGACCTTGTATCGCCTGAGCGGCGAATATGAGGGCATGCCGGGCATTTGCTGCTGCGAATGCCGGCGAGAGATTTCCCCCTGGAATGCCAGACGCTGCGGCGGCATGATGGCCGCTCAGCCAGTTTTCTGTCTCGACTGCCTGGCCGGGCATCCCGAGGCAGGCATGGGTGAACGGCTCAAGGCGTTTCGCGTACACGCCAGCCTCACCCAGGCCGAGCTGGCGGGCAAACTTGGCCTGCACTACGATTCCATCGGCCGCATCGAACGCGGCGAGGTGGACCCGAACCGCAGCACCATTGCCAAGCTGATGCAAATCTTTGGCATAGCACTGGTCGCGCCGCTGGCGCACAGCAAGGACGGCAATCATTTCAGTGCCCTGTCATCGGGCACGCAAATTCAGCATGCCCAGGTATTGTCCGAGCAAACTACACCGGAAATGTGGACGGTCATTTAGAAACTCACCCACCGCTGATGGCGGGAAGAATCGAAATCTCCATGCCGTTCGCCAGGGGCGTCGCCAGTCCGCCTGTCGAGCGTGCTTCCGTGTTTCCGACAAACACATTCACGTGCTCCCGGATATCGCCGCGCTCCGTAAGGACGCGATCGCGAATGCCGGCATGTGCCGCGAACAGTCCTTCGAGAGCATCCTGAAGCGTGCCGCCGGAAGTTTCCACGTCCACCTGACTGCGTCCGCCGGTCATGGATCTCAGTGGCCCCGGTATCCAAAAACTCACCGTCATCGCCGGCTCCTCGTCCGCCCCGCCGCGCGCGTGCCTCTGCGTTTGGAAAGGCTGGCCTTCGTCTTCCTGGGAGACGCTCGTCTGCGCTTTTCAGCCGGCCCGGGCGTAGAAGGGCCGGCAAGCTCCGCAACGACAGCACTGGCCGCACACACAATCTGTGGCAGGCCATCGAGCAATACTTTCCAGGTTTTGCCTGCGTCCCTGGAGCCGTACAGCTTTCCACTGCGGGTCCCGAAATAGATGCCCAGGGGATCAAGCGAATCCGTCACCATCCCGTCGCGCAGCACGGTCTCGTAAGCGCCTTGCTGAGGCAAACCCCGTGTCAACGGTTCCCAGGAAGCGCCCGCGCTCTGCGTGCCATAAACGCGCAGGCGGCCCTCGGGAGTGCAGCGAAATTCATCCGATTCCATGGGGACGATGTAAACCCGGTCGGGATCGTGCGGATGAATCGCCATGGCGAAGCCAAAATCCGACGGCAAACCGTGGGCGATGTCGTTCCAGGTGTCCGCGCCGTCATCGGAGCGATACAGACCCCAGTGATTTTGCAAGAACAGGCGCTCCGGCCGATCCGGGTGTCGAACGATCTTGTGTACGCATTGGCCGAACTCCGGATAGCGCTCCGGCATGAAGGTGACGCGGATGCCCCGGTTGCGCGCTTGCCAGGTCCGGCCGCCATCATCGGTCCGGTAAACGCCGGCCGCGGAAATTCCGACATGCATCCGCCCGGGCTGGGTGGGATGCGGCAGGACCGTGTGCAAACATAACCCGCCCTGGCCAGGCATCCAGCGCGGCCGATGCGGATGATCGAACAGACCACGCACGAGCGCCCAGGATTCGCCGGAATCTTGTGATTCGAACAGGGCGGCCGGCTCCACGCCGCAATAGAGTTTGTCCGGCGCCTGCGGCGGGCCCAGTGATATCTTCCAGATATTCTTGAGGGAGACGCCCGATTCCGGCGGAAACTTGATATTGGCTTCCAGCGGGTTTGTCCAGGTCTTGCCGAAATCATCGCTGGAGCGCAGATACGTGCCCCAAAGCAAGCTGCCGGTCGAGGCCCACAAGCGATGACGGCCGTTGCGGCCGTCATAGGCAAGGGCATAAACCGCGTGCCCATGGAAGTAGGGTCCGGCGACTTCCCAGTGCTTGCGCTCCGGCCGAGAGCGCAGCAGGAAGGCGCCCTTCGTCGTCCCCAGGAGCAAGAGCACGTCGCCATTCTTGACATCGAGGTGCTGGATGCCGCGCAACACGAGAGTCCGCGGACCAGTCGGCTCCTCACGCCGCGGCTCGCTCACGATGGCCGCCGATTGGAGCGTCTCCAGCGTGGAGCGAATTTCGCTGGCGCGCTGGAAGCGGTCTTTGAGGTCCTTCGCCAGACAGCGCATGATCACCGCGCTCAGGCCGGGCAGAACGCGCGCCGGCAGCGGTCTGGGTAATTCATGCAGAATGGCAGCGCTGAGCCCATAAGGTGTGCTGCCGCCAAACGGCAATTGTCCCGTGGCTGCTTCGTAAAGCAGAACGCCCAGGGCCCAGATGTCGCTTTGGTAGCTGCCTGTTTCTCCCGTCAAGACCTCCGGCGCCATGTAAGGCAACGTCCCGACCATCGACTGGTCTCGGTCGAAGGACGCCTGCGATCGCGTGAGGGCATCGACGGTCGCCCTGTCCACGCGCCGTGCCAGGCCAAAATCCAACACTTTCACGCGTCCGTCGTGCGTGATCACGACATTGGCGCCTTTCAGGTCCCGATGAACGATCTGACGATCGTGCGCATGGGCCAGGGCATCCGCGATTTGAACCCCATAGCGCGTCACGGCCTCGGTCGATAGCTTCGTGGTGCGCGCCAGCTCGCTCAAGGGCTGTCCTTCCACCAGCTCCATGACCAGGTAGAAGCCTTCAGCGACCCGGCCGATCTGGTAAATGGTGCAGATGTTGGGATGATTGAGTGCCGAGGCGGTCTGGGCCTCCCGCAACAGGTGGTCCTTGCCGAGATGTTCCAGCATGCCCGCGGCCAATACCTTCACCGCCACATCGCGGTTCAATTCTTCGTCCCGCGCGCGATAGACGACGCCCATCCCTCCCTCGCCGATCTTGGCGGTCAAACGATATTGGCCGAGTTTCTCGCCGATCATGGCAAACAGCGCCTTGGTCGCGCTGCCCCTTACCGTCGTGGGGAATGCAGGGCGCATTGCATCAGTCCGCGGGCGAAACGATTCCTAAACTATTGTACTCGGGCGCAATAAGCGACCTGGACACTCGCTGCCGAATTCAGCACGATAACCCTTGTGGTTCTAACGGGCGTGCGGCAACTTACCGGCCGCGCGGCAGCGGCACTCCCGCTGGCAGAGGATGATTTCCCAACAAGGAGATCCGTATGTTTCGCACCGTCGTCGTCGTAATGGGTTGGCTCGTGCTGGTTGGCTCCGCCTCGGCGGACCTGCAGACCAAAAAGATCGCGTACAAGCATGGCGATCTCGAATGCCAGGGCTATCTCGCCTGGGACGATGCCGTCCAGGGTCCGCGCCCGGGCGTGCTGGTGGTGCATGAATGGTGGGGACTCAATAACTATGCCCGAGGGCGAGCCGAGCAGCTGGCCAAACTGGGTTACGTGGCCTTTGCCGCGGACATGTATGGCGAAGGGAAAGTGACGGAGCATCCGAAAGAAGCGGGCGCGATGGCGGCTAAAGTGCGGGCGAATGTCCAGGATTGGCGGAAGCGTGCGGCAACAGCTTTAGACGTTCTTATGGCACAACCCCAATGCGACAAGACCAGGCTGGCGGCCATCGGCTACTGCTTCGGCGGTTCGACTGCGTTGGAACTGGCTTACGCGGGCGCCGACTTGAAAGCGGTGGTTACGTTTCATGCCGCTCTGCCGGCTCCGAAGGCGGAAGAAGCCAAGCAGATCAAGGCTACCCTTTTGGTTTGCCATGGGGCCGATGACAAGTTCATTCCCGAGCAAGCGATCAAATCTTTTCGGGATGCGCTCGACAAAGCGGGTGTGAAGTACGAATTCGTGAGCTATCCCGACACGGTGCATAGCTTCACGGTGCCGGGTGCGGATAAGCACAACATTCCCGGGATGAAGTACAACAAGTCCGCCGATGAGGATTCCTGGAAGCGGCTGGTGGCGCTCCTTGCGGAGAAGTTCGCGAGTTAAGCGAGTCCCGTCTCCAAGAGGGGCGCGGGCGGGCCCTGGGAGCGAGTCAGCGGCACTCAGGGCACAAGACCGACGTCCCCGGTCGCCAACAAGTCTTCCGCCGCCAGTTCCCAGAGCTCGACTACCTTCCACCGGCAAACCAACTGCGACCATTGCAGACGGCTCGTCACTGCATGATCGCCCGTGGTAGGCCATGGTCTCTTCGGCCAGGGCGTGCAGATCGGGGTCGTAGACCTGGAGGGCCTCGCGCGTGGTGATGGGGCGGCCGGCGAGAGAAGGCGGCTGGCTGGCGGACATGGATTCTTGCGGCGTAATGAATATGGGCAGCCACGAATCGGTTGCTATTGTCCGAAAGGGAATTCTAGCTGACCTCCGGCCATTTCGCGAGACCGTCGGCGCACTCAACGGTTGCTGTCATTTTTCTTGCCTCTGTCCTTCTCTGATGTAGACTTCATAGCGGGTACCGATTTTCAAATTGAAAGGAAGAGGCGATGAGTACGGTCACCCGGTCCCTGGTTAATTTCCTAAAGACGGAAGATGGCCCGACGGCCGTTGAATACGCCGTGATGCTGGCCCTCATCATCGTGGTCTGCATCGGCGCTATCACCACGCTGGGCGGGAATGCCAACACGACCTTTACATCTACCGGCAGCGCGCTGAGCGTCGGCAGCTAAACGCTTCCGGCTGATTGAAAACCTTCATCCTCGTGCCGCGTGATGGTACGAGGATTTTTATTGATAGTTCGCAGCCTCAGCGGTCGTCTCTTTTTCTTAGTGGCAGACCAGCAGGTCGCTACTCCACGCGCAGCGCATCCGCGATGACGTAGGTATTGTTGCCGCTGTTGTTCAGTACCACTTTCAGCGTGCCGCTGGTGATCGTGACGTGGGTCAGGATCTGGAACGGCACGCCGCCGGCGCTCGCCCCGCTGGGCGTTTGAGTTTGATCAGCGGTGACGTTCTGAACCAGCGTCGCGCCGTCGTAGATCGCATACGGGGCGTTGGTCGATTGGTTGTAATAAGGTCCCCAGGACGCTTCGATCGCATAGGAGCCGGCGGCCAGTCCCGTCACCACCCAGGTCGCAGTGGTCGAGCCCGTGCCGCTGGCGGCCGTGTAGCGATCACTGCCGCCGTAAGCTCCCTTGTCCAGCTGACTGGTCCAGGTGCCCGTCTCCGCGTAGGTCGGGTCACCGTTGTCTACGATTACCGGGCCGGACACGAGCGTTGGCTGCGTCGATACCGCCAGGTTGTTCGTGTCGTTGGCGGCATCCGACTCGGTGAAGCTGTTGTCGGCGTTGAGCACGGCAAACAGGGTGTAGCCGCCGCCG
>DASZFN010001148.1:0-23489 GCA_035939715.1 Gemmataceae bacterium
AACGCAACTTCAAAGAGTGCCAGCGAGGTCCTCGCTGGCGCTTCGGGCTGGTGCCATAGATTCGTGCATTGCCTGTGGCAAGGCCATTATTTCCCCCAACGCAACGGCGCGGGCAAGTAGTCGGTCCAGTCGCCGATGTCGAAGGCCGAGGAGAAGGCGCGCCAGCCCCACCAGGCGCAGGTGCGCCAGCGGCAATGAATCTTGGCCTGGGCCATGGTGCCGGGGCATATCTTGGCATCGGAATCGATAATATCGATGCCGATCAGGTATTGCTGGCTTTGCGGCACGAGCCCTTCCTGATCCTGCTTGGTGGCCGGCTTGACGGCAATGTTGCCGCCCCCCTTGTTGGTAAGCCCAACGGGAATGTGCTTCGCCTCCTGTTCGGGTAGCTGCGAGATACGGCCATGCCAGGTGAGATCGGCGCGGCCCTGCACGCGGATGGTCACCGGCAATATGCGGGCTATGTCCAGGTCGCTCTGCAGCAGACGGTAGTCCGCAGGCGACACGGGCATGAGCACGCGCAGGCGCTGGGGATTGCCGATCCGGCAGAACGGGGCGCCTTTCTCGAAGTATTTGCCGACATCGTCACTGCTCGGGGGTTTCATGACGACGCCAGAGCGCGGCGCGTTCAACTCAAGATAAGTGCTTTGTTTCTTCAGCACTTCCTCGGCATGCCGGTACTGTTCGTACTTGCCCTTCGCCTCGGTCATCTGCTGGTTCAGCTTGGCCCGCGCCTCTTCCGTGCCTTCGCCCTGGAAGAGCAGGCGGCTCAGGTCGCGGGACTCATTATTGTTGCGGTCGCGCTCAATTTGCGCGTCCTGGATGGCCGTCTCCAGCTCCAGATTGCGGAATAACGCCAGACGCTCCCCTTCCTTGACTGTTTGCCCATCGCGGGGGGGAGTGATTTCCAACGTGCCGGGCAGGAGAACAAAAACGGAATCCACATCGTCGCGCTGCACCTGGACGAGCGCCTGGCCGCGGACGCGGCTGACCGGCACGGGGACGAAGAAGATGAACACAAGGACGGCCGCGCACACGGCCGTGGTGATGGCAACGCGCACGCCTTTCATATCCGGTAACCTCCCGCGTTTGTGCAAGTTTTTCCCCAGCCGGTACAGCGGCCAGCCGATCATGGAGGCGGCCGCCGCGAAGGCGAGCATGCCGCTGACCACGCCGAGTTTATACGGTTTCAAGAACTGGGACATGAAGTACAGGATGCTGAAGGTGATGACCCAGCGATAGACGTAGCTGATGACGGCGTAGAGCACGAACATGACCCGCCGCCACAGGGCCATGTACTGTTCCGGCTGCACCTCGATGCCCAGGCAGTAATCCATGCACAGTCGCTGCAGAAAGCGATTGGAGCGGTCGCGCAGGTTCGGGATCTCCAGCCAGTCGGCCAGGATGTAGTAGCCGTCGTAACGCATGAGCGGGTTGGCGTTGAAGACGACCGTGCTCACGCTGCACACGACCATCAGGCTCAGGCTCATGTTGTTGATGAAGGGATGCGCGGGAGAATACCACCATATCCAGGTGGCCGTGGCGGCGATGATCAGCTCCACGTAGATGCCCGCGAAACTGATGATGATGCGCTTCCATTTATTCGGCAGCGTCCAGGCGTCGGAGACATTGCAATACAGACACGGCGAGAACACGAGAAACAGCGCACCCATCTCGTGCACCTCGCCGCCGAACGCCTTGCAGCTCAGGCCGTGGCCGAATTCGTGGATGACCTTGACGACCCCCAGCGCCGCCCAGAGATAGGCCACGGTGCCGAAACTGAAGAACTCATGGTAATCGGGCAGCTTTTCGCGGAATGTTTCAAAGTGCGTCGCGACCAGCAGGACGGCCGTCATCATCCAGCATACGCTGACGGTCATGAACCAGGTGGTGAAGATCCAGCGCAGGTGCGGCAGCATCCGGTTCAGAAGTTTTTCCGGATCGAAGATCGGAATCTTGATGTACAGGATGTTGGTTAAGGTTTGCATCCATTCGCTGCGCAGGCGCTTCTTGCGGCGGTCGAAAAGCTGTTTGCCCGCCTGCGGCGATTCATTATGCGCCAGGCCGGCGGTCAAAAGCTGCTGCGCAAAGCCTTCCAGATCTTCCAGCGTCAAGCGCTCCGGACGGAAGCGTTTCTCGTATTCCTTCTGGGCGTCGTCCAGGCTGTAGGAGCCGTCCATCAGGCCGATGAGGAAATGCTCCTGTTCCTTGAAGCGGTAATAGCGCATGCTGACCGGGTCCTTGACGACGTAATAGGTGCGTCCCTCGTACTTCTGCGGCGTGATCTCCAGATCACGGCGCAGAGCGATTTTCACCTTCTTACGGCGTTCCAGGTCAGCAGCTTGCGGAGCGACGGCGGGCATAACAAGTCCAATTGAATTCAAGGTCATTCGTCATTGGTCATTAGTCATTCGCACGCGAATGACTAATGACCAATGACGAATACTATTTTCGAGGATCAGCAACCACGGTCACGACGTCGCCGGCGAACAGGGGATGGGTCGGCGGGTTTTGCAGTTCGGCGATGATCTTCACCTGGCCGGCGGAGTTCTCCACTTCCTTGCCGATGGTCGTCAGCGTCGCGGTCAGTTGGCGATCGATCTCGTCTCGCGAGGGCATCGGCCAGACGTAGACGTTGCGATCCTTCGAACCGCCGATGACATACGAGCCGTCAGGAGCAAAGGCAGCACAAGTGGCCGGGTGATGCTCGGTCGGCATGAACTGCCGCAACTCGGAGGTGCGCGGCTTGTCGAGTCGCCAGAGTTGCAGGATGCCGTCGGGGCTGCTGGTGGTCAGGACCAGGCGGCCGTCCGGCGAGAACTCGGCCAGGCTCTTGAAGACGTTGGCCGAGGATGGGTTCTGGAAGATCGTTTCCGTGAAGCCTTCCGGCAAGGAGAGAACACGCATTTCCTGGTTGACAGAATCCAGCACATGCTTCCCGTCTGCGCTCACGCCCAGATGGGGAATGTCGATGGAGCGGCGCGTGATCGGCTTGCCAACGGCGCTGGCGCCGTCAATGCCAAGCTTCCAGGTCCCCACCTTGTGATCGTTGCATACCGTAACCAGCTGCGAATCGGGAATAAAATGGAGCGCCGTGACGGCCGCGCGATGCTCGCCCTTAATGTTAAAGCGTCGTTCCCCCGTGGAGACGTCCCAGAGCATGACTTCGCCGTCCTCGCTGGCGGTTGCACAGGTCTTACCGTCCTGGCTGAAGGCCACGGCACTGATGGGCCTGCTATGGTATTCGGAAAACTCACGCAGGGGTTGATCGGAGGTGCTATTGAGGTCCCACAGCCAGGCCTTGCCGTCCGCGGTCCCGGCCAGACACAGGTTGGCCGCACTGCCGGGAGGCGTGCAGGCCACGGCCCGCACTGCCGACGTGTGTATCAAGATGCGTTTGGGCCGACCGGTGTCGAGATCCCACACGCGGACCGTTTGGTCTTCGCTGGCGGAGACAATCAGACGATTCTGGGGATCCTTGGTGACGGCGACGCCGGTGATTTCCAGGCGGTGTCCCCTGAGAACCAGGCGGGGCCGCTCGCGCCGCATCGGCTCCACGACCACCTTCATGCCTTGCTGCAGCGCGCGGGCATCCTGGGCATCGACCAGGCCCTCGACATTGAGAAGGTCGTAGTTGTGGATCAGGACGATCGGATCGGAGTTCTTGCCGTTATTGGTTGAGGAGACGGCCTCGCCGTCGCGCTTGTAGATCGCCTTCACGACTCCGGGAATCTTTGCGTGGATTTCATACTTGCTTAGTTGCTTGACCGCTTGGTTTTTCTCTTGCTCGGCCACCTTGATGGCTTCGACCTTGCTCTTTTCTTCGTAAACGTAGCGCAGCCAGGTTAATTCTGCGCCGCGCACATCTTCCAGGGACACCGCATACTTGCTCTGGTGGTAGAGCTTTTCCGTGGTCTCGTAGCGCTTCTTGGCCTCATCACGCGTCTTCTCCGATGCTACCCGGTCGGCAACAGCCGCACTAAGCTTCGCCACTTTAATCTGGTACTCGGCCTGCGCCAGCGTGTTGTCTACAAGTCCCAGGAGCTGGTCCTCGGCTATGACGTCGCCGACGCGCAAGCGCCGGTAGCGCTTGGTTACGACCTGGTTGCCCTCCGGGATGTCGACGGTCCAGATCTTTTCATCTTTACCCGGCACGTCAGTCGGTTTGACTTCAATGCCGATGAAGGCCAGAACGCCGTCCTGCTGGGCAGGCACGTCCTGCTTGCGAATGAGAGCAAGGCGTGCCTCCGAGATCACAATCAATTCTGAAGGCGTCAGGTTTGGTTCCTCGGCACGCGGCGCCAGCGCCGGTGGCGGAGCCGCCATGGCAATCTGCCGGTCCAGGGTTTTGCCGACAGGCCCATTGCCGTCCGCGGTATTGCGGGTCTGGCGCGGCTCGGGCTTCGCGCGGATTTCCTGCGCGGCAGCCGGTTGTTCAATGACTTGCGGCAAATGCCCCGTGTACCAGGCAACGCCGCCAACAATCGCCCCCGCGAGCATGGTGCAGAAGAGGATACGAGCGAACATACTTTTGTACTCCAAAAATAGCGTTTGTTTGTATCGAATGGCCGGTAGTCAGTAGCCAAGGGCTAGTGACTACTGGCTACTGACTACTGACTTTCTTAAAAGAAGAACACAACCTTCTCGTAAATGAATTCCCATACGCCGTAGAAGAGCGAATAGCCCATGGCATGATCGCCGCAGCGGACCTTGGCGACCACTTCCGTGCCGGTGAGGAGTAAGTTCGTGTGCTCCGCCAGGGATTTGGCGGGATCGATGCCGGGGCCGTCGATGCGCACGTAAGCGAGCACGACGGGCTCCGCTTCGTTGTTGTCGTCACGATTGGGGGTGGCTTCGCCGCCGATTTTACTGCGTCGCAACTTGGCCCGGAAAGTACGGGTCGGGGCACTGCGGAGGATCAAATCGACATCCAGCTCTTCCTTGGGATCGTCGCCCTTGAAGGCCTGGAGAATTTGGCCGATATGCTTCTGGGGGATTTTCAATTCGATTTCCCAGCTGCCGTCCTTATCGCCGATGCGCAAGATTTGCTCGTTCGGCTTGAAGGTGCGGTACTGCATCTCTTCCCGAAAATTGGGCGTAAGCACCGTGCCGCTCACCGGCGACACCAGCCAGAAGTAACCGGGTTTATCGGGCATGGCATGCATGCGGTCGCGGATGGCGCTCAGCTCCGCTTGCTTGGCTTTTTGCACGTTCTCCTTGGCGATTTTCTGGCCGCTGTAGGTCAGGATGTCTTGCGGATTACTGGCCTTGGCGATCTGGTCGGCGAGACCGCGCACTTCCTTGGCGGCGCCTTCCACTTCATATTGCAAGCTCGTCATTTGCTTGTGCAATTCGGTGTCGTACATCACGGCGAGCGGCTCCTCGGCCGTAACTTGCTGGCCTGGCCCGACTCTGAATTCCACGACCTGCGCTTCGCGCGGCGTGTAGGCGTAACGGCGCTCCGTGGGCAGCAATTGCCCCTTGGCTTCCATCTTCAGGGGATAGGGGATAAACACCAGTGCCGCCACCAATACCGCGACGGCGGCAAGGACGCCAAACATGATCGCCTTGGCCTTGCCGCCCAGGCCGTCCTGCACCTTGGCCAGCGGACGCCAGATAAAGCGCATGGGGATGCGGCGGTATTCGTAGGCATTGTAAAGGGCACTGGTGGCATGCCGGCCGACCACTTCCAGGCGGGCGATCAACTGCTCGGGGGAAGCGGCGGGGTCAAAGCATTCCATCATCAAGCCGGAACGCGGCGGCTTCTTGCTCTCCGCCTCGCGATCGTCCTTGAGCGGCAAAATGACCAGCAGCTTGCTATTGCTTTCGGCGAGATAGTTATCCAGCGCGCTCAGGACCGCGGGCGGCAGGCTGTCGTCCTTGGTGCCCTGGTAGATGAGCTTCTCGCCCCAGCGCAGCACGCTGTCAAACAGCTTGGCCATCAGGCGGACGAGATTGGAGCGTTTCTCGACCACGTCGGCGCCGCTCACCGCCTCGACATGCGCCTTCCTGCCGCGGCGCATGGCCACGCTGACGCGATCGCACTCCACCAGGCGGCGGCCTTCGTTGGCGATCACGTAACCGACTTCCATGGGATTAAGGCTGGCGTGGATTTGCCGCGCGAACGCCTCGAGCTGGGTCCAGAGGGTCTGCTGGCCGACCATCTGCCGGAGCTGATGGTTGCGCGTGTAGGTCGAGGCCAGGCCTGCCATCTGGGTGATGAAGCGGAGAAAGCCCTCCTGGGCCTGCGGGTTGCGGTCGGCGTCTTGCCAGATCTCGATCAAGCCGGCGACCTGCTTGTCCACCATGATGGGGGCGATCAGGATCATGTAGTCGGTCGGGTTGCCCGGCGCCGGCTTGCCGTCCTCGGTGGCGCCGGTGCCGCTGTGCGGCGGCACCATCTGCGGGCGGCCCACCTGCGCGGTCATGCGCAGCAATTCATCGTGCGTCTGGCGATCGCTGTCGCTGTTGTCCAGCCCGACCAGATGCATTTTCACCTGGTACTGCAGCTGCAAATGGCCCTGGGGCGTGCGAATCCACACGGCGCCCGCCGGCGCGGCGACCGCGTCAAGCACGCGCTGCAGGAATTGGCCGTAATAGTCGGAAGGCGGCATGTCGCTTTCCGAGTCGCGGGCAATTTGCCCAACGATGGCGTTGATGCGCTTGCGCGTTTCTTCCAACAGGTTCAGATCAATTTGCGGATTAGGGCCGGGACTCACCGTAGGACCTCACATGAATTGGGAGCGGGATGCGTCGAGGCAGGGGGCACCGTCCCTTTTCAAGGGCTGCGAGCTGCCGAATTACCTCAACACAAGGGTGCGAGCCAAGTTTAAACTCAGCGAGCTATTCTACTCCACGAAAACAACGGCTCAAAGGCCGAACACTTGATTCATTAAAGATTTAAGTTACCGGAGGCGGGGAACCGTCCTTAAGCTTTAACGCTTGTGCGGAACAGACAACCTCGATCCGGCAGGCTTTGCGAGCTCAAAATAAAGACGGGCTGGCTCGCTCGTTGGATTCAGCGAATTTGAGCATATTCGGATTAAGGGGGCAGGATGGTCAATAGTCCATAGTCCATAGTCAATAGTCAGTAGCCAAGAACTATGGACTATGGACTGCTGACTGACTCATTCCGGAATCTCCGGCAGGGCATGGTCAGATTCCCAGTCGAGAATGGTTTGCATGATTTCGCAGGGATCTTCCGCGGTCGAGGGAAACGGCCAGGTAAAGCGCTCCGCCGCCGCCAGCTGGCCAGCGGCGCCGCGCGACCGAGTGTGGCACCAGAGCTCGACGAAGCGGCCGATAGCCCGGCCCCTGCGGCAGAGAAGCTGGACCCGCGCCTGCACGATTTCTTCATTCGGCGCACGCGCTGCTGCCAGTTCGGCGCGATCCACGAGCCATTCCACGAGAATGCGCGCTTCGGGATCGGCAAGGCCGCGCGTCAGCGCATCATTCTCCAGAATGTGCCGCAGGACAGGTCTCGACAACATCTCCACCTCGCATCCAGACCCGGCGAACGTACGCCGAGCGCGTTCGAGCTCCAGGAATTCGCTATTTCGTGCGGGAAGGCGGGTCTTATATCGGTGGCGTGGTTCGCTGACAACACCAATGTAGGAACAGGACCGGGCCGCCTGATTGAAGTCATGTGAGTGTGACGCAGCGCAGTGCAATCCATTAATTCGGGCCATGTCAATATTTGTCGGCCCTGTGGCCCGGTTGCCTTCCGAGTGTCGCAAGCCTATGCAATAACTGTATTTATGTCCTTCGACATACAGGGCCACGGTGGCCCTGTATGGCCCTGTATTTGGCCCTGTTACGCGCCACACGGGAGCAGAACCGTGTCCCAGCCATAAAAGTTGCTTGAGACACCCCCTTGAGCCAATGCCAACGATGCCAAGATTCCCCAAGTTCGCCGCTGAGCGCTATCATCCACGCTGCGCTATCTTGACGCCGCCGAGCAGCCGCGGTAACCTCTTTGCCGCATGGGAGAAAGGGCCTGTACTAACGGGATCAGGCATCGCTACAATTCATGATTGGCCCCTGGCGGCTTCAAGAGGGAATCCGGAATGACACCGTCCGCGGTGCTGGACGCCCTGGTTCGTATGCCAAATTGCCTGTCGTACTGTATTGGCTTCTTCTTTGAGACCGGACTTACGGTCCTGGCCGTCGTGGCGCTTGCCTTGCTCGGGCTGGTGCTGCTTGGCTGGCGGCATCCCGAAGTGCTGGCGCGCGTGCTGCTATGGCTGCCGGCGCGCTTGCTGTATCGGGCGCGCGTATTCGGCAGAGAGAACATCCCGGCCGAAGGCGCTGCGCTGCTGGTCTGCAATCATGTCAGCTTCATCGACGCCTTCCTGGTCTTTCTGGCGCAGCGGCGCGTGGTGCGTTTTCTGGCCTGGGCGCCGTATACGCGCGTGCCGGGCTTGCGTTGGCTGATGAAACTGGCGCGCGTCATTCCCATCGACGGGCAGGGGGGGCCGCGCGCCATTGTGCAAGCGTTACGCGCGGCCAGCGCGGCGCTGGCCAACGGCGAGATTGTGTGCATCTTCGCCGAGGGCGGCATAACGCGTACGGGCTTTCTGCTGCCGTTCAATCGCGGTTTCGAGCAGATTGTGAAACGCAGTCCGGCGCCCATCATTCCCGTTTGCCTGGATCATGTCTGGGGCAGCATCTTCAGTCATCAGGGAGGGAAGTTCCTGTGGAAGTGGCCACAAAAGATTCCCTACCCCGTCAGCATTGCCTTCGGCAAACCGATGCCTGCCGACTCCAGCCCGGTGCAAGTCCGTCAAGCGATCCAGAAACTGTCCGCCGATGCTGCCATGGCCCGCATTCCCGAGCGCGTCCTGGTGCACCAGCAATTCGTGGCCATGGCGGCCCGGCATCCCTTTCGGCCGTGCATGATCGACACCATTCAGGGGCGCAAATATCGCTGCGGCGAAGTGCTGGCCGGAGCCGCGATCATGGCGCGGCTGCTGCGGCCGCTGCTCGGCGATGAGCGTATGGTGGGCGTCTGGCTGCCGCCCAGCACCGGCGCCGCGTTTACCAACATTGCCCTCGCCTTGCTTGGCAAAACGTCCGTGAATCTCAATTACACGTCCTCGGCGGAAGGCGTCCGCTCCGCCATCGGGCAATGCTCGATTCGCCATGTGCTCACATCACGGCTTTTCACCGCCAAGGTGAAAGTCGATCCCGGACCGGGCGTGGACCTGGTTTACCTGGAGGATTTTCGCAAGCAGGTCACCCGCTGGCAGCAGCTCCGTGCTTTCCTGACGGTCGTGCTCTTGCCGCGCTTCATCCTCAGCAGCTGGGTTTACAAGATCAACACGCATAAACCAGACGACCTGGCGACGGTGGTCTTTTCGAGCGGCAGCACAGGTGACCCAAAGGGTGTGATGCTGACCCACGCCAATCTGGCGGCCAACGCCGAATCCATGATCCAGGCCATTGATCCCGGACCACGCGACCGGCTGCTCGGCATCTTGCCCATGTTTCATGCGTTCGGCTATACGGTCACGCTCTGGGTGCCGTTGCAGGTAGGCACGTCGGTGATTTATCACCCCGATCCGCGCCAGGCCAAGGAAATCGCCGACCTGTGCCGCAAGTACCGCTGCACCATTTATGTGACTACACCGACCCTACTCCGCTTTTGCCTGAAACGCTGCGAGGCGGACGACTTCAAATCCCTGCGCATCCTCATGGTGGGCGCCGAAAAGCTGCCGCAGCCGCTGGCCCTGGAGTTCAAGGAGAAGTTCGGCGTACTGCCCCTCGAAGGCTACGGTTGCACGGAGCTTTCGCCCGTGGCCGCGATCAATGTGCCCGATTGGGAAGAAGGTGAGGTGCACCAGATCGGCAGCAAACCAGGGACGATCGGCCAGCCGATTCCCGGCGTCGCCGCCCGCATCGTTGATCTGGAAACTTTCACGCCGCTTCCTCCCTGCCAGGAGGGCATGCTGCTGATTTACGGCGCCAACGTCATGAAGGGCTATCTCAATCGGCCCGAGGCGACCGCGCAGGTGATCAAGGACGGCTGGTACATCACCGGCGACCTCGCCAAGTACGATGAAGACGGCTTCATCACGATTACCGATCGCCTGTCGCGCTTCAGCAAGATCGGCGGCGAAATGGTGCCGCACCAGAAGATCGAGGACGAGGTCCACGAGATTCTCGGCACCAACGAGCGCGTTTGCGTCGTGACTGGAGTGCCGGACGAGCGCAAAGGCGAGCGCCTGGTCGTGCTGCATACGCCCTTTCAGCAGATGGGCTTGCACCAGGTCTGGGAAAAGCTGAACGATCGGGGTTTGCCGAATCTTTGGGTGCCCGGCGAACGTGACTTCATCGAGATCTCCGAAATGCCGGTCCTCGGCACGGGGAAGGTGGATTTGAAGAAGATCAAGGAGCTGGCACAGGAACGCGTGCGGACGGCAAAGCCGGTGCATCAGGAAGTGAAGGGGTGAGTACCCAGTACTCAGTACTCGGAATCCTCGACCAGCTCCCCGTTCCATACAAGCCATCTTCGTCAGTTGAATAGCACGATGCCTCTGCAAAACTGTCGTATTGTCCTTGTCCGTCCTCAGGTGTCTGGCAATCTCGGCGCTACGGCCCGGATCATGCGCAACATGGGCCTCAGCAATTTGGTGCTGGTGGCCCCAGAAGCCGACGTGCATGATCGCCAGGCGCGTCAGCTTTCTACGCACGGCGAATGCATTCTTGACAGCGCACGCATTACGGCCGAGCTGGGCGCGGCGGTTGCCGACTGTGTCCTGGTGGCCGGCACGACGGCACGCACCGGCAAACTAATCCGCGGGCAATTTGCACCTCCGGATGAGATCGCTGCAAAGTTGCTCGACGCATCGATCCGCGGTCCAGTGGCGCTGCTCTTCGGCCCCGAGCCTACCGGCTTGACAGATGAAGAGATCACGCGCTGCCATCATCTGATCCACATCCCGGCAGATCCCACCTACCCGGCCTTGAATCTGGCGCAGGCAGTCGCCATTTCCGTGTACGAACTCCGCCGCGCCTGGTTGAGGCAACACGACCCATCGACGACAGCGACTCCCGTTTCCTTCGCCGAGCAGGAGAAGATGTTCGACAGTCTCCGCCAGGCCCTGGAAGAAATCCATTTTCTATATGGTCCCAAGGCGGATTCCCTCATGCACGCGCTTCGCCACCTGATCGGCCGCGCGCAGCCAAGCGAAATGGAAATCGGCGTCCTTTTCGGTTTGGCCCGACAAATGCGCTGGCTCGCGGCGCATGCGAAAGAGTCGTGAGCCCGGTTCGTTTGGCCGCGTTTAACCGACGTTTAGCCGCGACCCGTCAGGGGAGCGCGGGCAGAATCCTTGCCAAGTCCGAATCGCGCTCCCATGGTGGGTCGCGGCGAAACGTCGTTTAAACGGATTCAACCAATTTGATGGTGGCGAAACACTCATCCCGCGGCTAAGATCAACGCGTCATGAAGCCGGCACCTGGAACTCTCCAGCAGTTGCGAAGCGCCGTTCATCGCAACCGCCTGGTTGAAACCGTTACGAAGCTGGTCGCCATTCCCAGTCGCACGGGCGAGGCAGGCGCCGCGGCTGATGGTCTTGCCCGGATCCTTGCCGAGGAGGGCTTCGTCGTCGAGCGGCCCGCGGCGGGGCATCCGGCTGTGCCCGCCGTGATAGTGCGTTTCGAGAGCAAGCACCCGGGAAAAACCCTGCAGTTCAACGGCCATCTTGACGTCGTCCATTTGCCCTATGTGCCGCCAGGCCTCGACGAAGACCGCATCACCGGAAGCGGTTCATGTGACATGAAGGGCGGCGTGGCAGCAGCCGTCGAGGCGCTGCGCGTGTTGCGCGACACCAATGCTCTGGAGGCCGGATCTGTATTGCTGACCGCGCACGATTTGCATGAAGCGCCCTGGGGCTTCGGCCAGCAACTGGATCGGCTTATCGCCGACGGCGTGGTTGGGGATGCCGTACTGATTCCCGAACCCTTGTGCGACCGATTGCCGGTAGTTGGGCGGGGCTCGGCAACGTGGAAGGTAAGCATTCGCCGGCCCGGGCCGCCGATCCATGAAGTGATGCGGCCCACGCACGAAGCCAGCGTCATTGCGGCGGGCGCTGAGCTGGTTGGCCGCCTGAATTGCCTGAACGAGGAGTTGAGCCAGCGCTCCGACCCGACGGCAGGTACCGAAAGCGTTTTCATCGGTCAGATGCACAGCGGCGAAATCTTCAATCAATATCCGCAAGAATGCTGGCTCGAGGGCACGCGACGCTGGCTCCCTAGAACAGAGCGCGCAGCGGTCGAAAGGGAATTCCGTAGCCTGCTTGCCGAAACCGCCCGGCAGACGGGCACGACGATCGAGACGCAATTTCGCTTCATTCGCGACGCCTACTATCTTGACCAGGGCGATGCTTTGGTGGACGCGTTTCAACAGTCGTACCAGGCCATCACCGGCGCGCCCTTGCCGACAGGACCCAAGCCGTTTGTCGATGACGGCAATAGCTTCTGGGGACTCGGCAAAATCCCCGCCATTACTCATGGACCGCGTGCGGGCGGGCAGCATACCGTGAATGAGTGGGTTTCGATCGCGGATCTCGAACGTGTCGCGCTGCAGTACGCCTTGACGGCCTTCACTTACTGCCAACCGACGTAGGAGGAGTTTCAAGCCATGCCCGCGAGCGCCGCTTTGCCCGATCTGATCTCGGAGGCTCAGGCAAACGAGGAGCAATTCCTGAGGCAGATCTTCGTTCGCGATCAGATGGCCGAGTGGTCGAAGCAGCCGCTGATCATGACGCGGGCCGATGGCGTCTACTACTGGGACTTAAACGGCAAACGTTACCTGGACGGGATCTCAGGCATCTACGTGGTCTCGGTCGGGCACAATAATCGCCGCGTCATTGAGGCGATTCACCGGCAACTGGATACGCTGCATTTTTCGCCGCCCATGCACGGCACCAATCCGGTTGCCGTCCAGCTTGCCAATCTGCTGGCCGAGTTGGCGCCGGGCGATCTGTCCACGGTCAAGTTCGAGTGCGGCGGCGCCGAGGTCACGGAAGCCGCCATCAAGCTCGCCAGGCAGTATCACAAGCTCAGCGGCTCGCCGGGCAAGTACAAGATCATTAGTCGCTATCTTTCCTGGCATGGCTCCACCATGGCGTCGCTGTCCGCCTCCGGGCTGAAATCCCGCAAGACCGTCAACGAGCCGCTGGCGCCAGGTTTCGTGCACGTCTTTCCGCCCACTTGCTACCGCTGCCCGTTCGGCAAGCGCTATCCGGACTGCGCCATCACGTGCGCGACCATTATCAACGATGTCGTCGAGATGGAAGATCCCGCCACGGTCGCTGCGATCATGGTCGAACCGATCGGACATACCGGCGGCATCATTGATCCGCCGCCAGAGTATCTACCGCTCTTGCGTGACATTTGCGACCGGCATAACATTCTGCTGATCTTCGACGAGATCATTACCGGCATCGGCAGAACGGGGCATATGTTCGCTGCCGAAACCTTCGGCGTTGTACCGGACCTTCTTTGCGTCGGCAAAGGACTGGCCGGCGGCTACGCCCCGTTGTCGGCGCTGATTTGCCGCCGGCCCATCGCGGATACCTTCTGGGGACCGATCACAGAGAATCCCGGATTCGTCGAGGGGCACACCTTTGAAGGCAACCCTATCTCCTGCGCCGCGGGGCTGGCCGTGCTGCAAGAAATTGTTGAACACGACCTCTGCGCCAATGCCCGGCTACAGGGTGCGAGGCTGAGGACCGGTCTGGAACGGCTGGCTGACGCGTACCCGGTGATAGGCGACGTCCGCGGCAAGGGATTGTTTCAAGGGATCGAGTTCGTTCGCAATCGAGCCAGCCGGGAGCCGTTTCCTGCTAAACTGGCTTTTGGCGTCCGCGTGGGCCGTCGCGCCCTGGATAACGGCTTGCTGTGCCGTTTCGATCCGCACTGGCTGGCCCTTGGCCCGCCACTCATTTCCACGGCCGCGCAGATCGATGAAATGCTAGCAATCCTCGACCGCAGTCTGCAAGAAGTGCTCCATGATCTGAGCGTCAAAGGTAGCGATGGCCAGCCATGAGCCACTTGACCGATACATCGCCGGAAGCCAGCCGCGTGCTGACCGAAGTCTATCGCCAGATGCCCATCGGCAGAAAATGGCTGACGCTGGGGCAGGACTACAGGACGCTACGCTTGCTGCATGCCGCCGGTTTTGGCCTGCGCCACGGCAGCACATCGCCGACGGAGGTGCTCCAGGATTGGCTGGCTATCAATTATGGCCGCGGGTCGGCTGAAGAAATCAGGGGACCAGCCTTGGACATCCAGGATGCCGACAGCCTTCGCATCGTGCGTGAAGTCGCCGCGATCTTTGCCCGTTTGAAGATCCCTTACGCCCTGGGCGGCTCCATGGCCAGCTCGGTTTACGGTATTACACGCCCAACCCGGGATGCCGATATCACCGTGGAGCCATTTGCCGGTGTCGAAGCCGAATTTGCCGCTTCATTCAGCCCGGATTACTATCTCAGTCTCCCGGCGATTCGGGACGCCGTCGCCCGGCGCTCTTCCTTCAACATCATCAGCACAACGACGGGGTTCAAGGTTGACGTTTTTGTTCGAAAGGACCGCGCCTTTGAAGAATCAGCCATGAAGCGGCGCCGTCAATTGGCTTTGCCGGACGATCCTGGCCAGCCCATCGCTTTGCATTCTGCCGAGGACGTAATTCTGTTCAAGTTGGAATGGTATCGCCTGAGCGATGAATCCTTGGACCGCCAGTGGACCGATGTCCTGGGGATGCTCAGCGTGCAAGGCGCCAGCCTGGAGATTGCCTATCTGGAGCACTGGTCAAGCGAGCTGAAAGTAAGCGCCCTTCTGCAGCGCGCCCGTACCGAGGCAGGGAATTGAAACTCTTCACTCGGGATCGTCTTGCGACTGCTGAACCGAATCAATGCCACTATCCGCTCGCAAACGAAAGGACTTGCGCCGCGCCTGTGCACGATAGGCTTCGACCAGGATATTGCGACGTTCTTCTTCACTGACCACATCCGCGAAGAGCCCATCCACAATGCCCAAGCCGATTTTCGTTTCCGCCAGCAACCGGTCCTCAAACTGGGCGGTCGTCTCGGTTGTGCCGTCGCCGCGCAAATGGTTCGGCAAAATCCCTTCTTCCACCAGGGCCGGGGCAATCATCAAGCCGCGATGGCAAACGAGCGGATCTTCCTCGGAACACAGCAGCGCTACCGCGAAGTCCTCGACAGCATGGCGCAGACGCTCGATGCCTTCGCGAAAAGCTCTTGTTTGGCGCACGCGCTCGTAATTGACCCGGCCTTCCAGATCGTAGAGCGACGAATCGCTCGGCCGTCCTCCCAATTCCCGGCCCAAGAAGGCATAGACAATGTCCACGTCCGCCAGACTGCGTTGCAATTCCGGCCGATTGAATTGTGTATAACGCTGGCTGAAAGGCTGAGAGCGCACGTCGGCGACCGCCGTAACGCCCGCAGCTCGAAGCAGCTCCGTCAGTCGCGCCGTCTCGTGATTCGAATGGCCAATCGTAAAAAGGCGGCTGCCGGCCAAGGAACGTGACCTCGTAAGGAATGCCTTCGCTGCCGTCGTGCCGCAACTAAATCGTTGCATTCCCCAGACGGCTGCTCATAATAGCAAAGCATCATACCACACTGGGCTGGGGGAGCCATCGTGGACATGATCCTGCTCGACTGGACACGCATGGGAAAGACCTATTGCATTGCAGGAACGGTCTTTGAAAACGGCCGCTACCGTGTGGTGCGGCCGCTCATGACCAAGCACAGGGCAACAGCAGTGCGCAATGTGGGCTGGAGCGCTTACCTGCTCGACGGGCATGCCCGCTGGGAAGTGTTCGAATTGATTGGGGCGGAACCCGCCGAGCCGCAACCGCCGCACGTCGAGGACCTGTGGGTTCGCGCGATGCTGCCGCGCCGCCGGCTGGTCGCGCCGGAGCAGCGGCGCGCCATCCTGCAGGCCACGACCGTGCCGCTCAATGAAGCCATCTTCGGCGCGGCCTTCTCGACCACGCGCACCGCTGCCTTCTTACAGCCGGGCAGCGGCGAGCGCAGCCTGGCTACCGTTGTGGCGCCTGCGGACCAGCTTTCGTTTTCCGGGTGCAGGCGCGGCGGTGCGCCGGAGCCCGATTTTCGCGTAAGTCTTCCCCTGCCCGGCGTGGGCATACGCTCCTTGCCCGTGAAAGATCATCACTTGCTCCGGCATATCGAGGCGGCAGCGAAACCGGTGGACGAACAGGTCCGTGCCCTGACGGCGAGCGTGCGGCAGATGGGCGCGCAGGTCGCGATCCGGCTGGGGCTTTCCCGAGGGTTTCAAACCGGCGAGGGCAGCAACGTCCTCTGCTGGTTGATGGCGGACGGATTTTTTTCGCTTGCGGATCCGCAACCTTGACCATGCTTGACCACGAATTGAGAGAGCATTTGTTAACACGCCTGCGCGAGGTGCAGCGCAATCTCCATGGTGATGTTGCTGAAAATGATCACGCCCATGCGCGCTTCGCCGATGTGCTCGACTCCATGGGCATGGTGGAGTTTGTGGCCTTGATCGCGGATGATTGCGGCGTAAAGCCGGAAGCGATTGAAAAAGCCGTCGGCCGGGACTTCGGCACGATCGCCGACCTGGCCGCAGCCCTCACTCAGGCGGGCATCGGACCAGGTTCTCAAGAGTCTGTTTCCGCTTACCCGCACACGCTGTCCCGCCCGGAGGCCGTTTGTGGCTGGTTGGCGGCCACGGCCGTCCGCTTGCCGAAAGCGCTCGAGTCCGCAGCGGAAATTGACCGGAAGCTGCAGCGGCCGACCGCTTGGCTCGAAAGTCACGCCGGCATTCGGCAGCGGCGGATCTGGGCAGACGAGGATCCGCTGGCCGCCGCTGCGGAGGCCGGCTGCGAAGCTCTGGAAAAGTCAGGGCTCAAACCGGCGCAGGTCGGCGCGTTGTTGGTCGTTTCCGAGGCGCCCCCGGTGCTGCTCGGTCTGGCCGCAGCCTTGCATCATCGCCTGCGGTTGCCGGGCAACACCGTTGCCCTGGACATCGGCGGCGCTTGCACAGCATTCCTGGCCGCCTTGTGGACCGCCCAGGCTATCCTGCCGCAGCGCGAAATTGTCCTGATCATCTCGGTTGAAGCCGCCTCGCGTTTCTTACGCGTGCAGCCCGGGCCGGCCGGAGAAGCGGCGGCACTTTTTGGTGACGCGGCCGCGGCGATGGTTATAGGTCGCTCCGCGCTGGCGGGCCAATCCGTTCCGCTCCTTGAAGTTTCTCTCGCTGCCGACGGCGGCCAGGCCGCATTACTTCAACTTCACGGTGCATCCCCGGACGGGGTGGAACTGCGCATGCGCGGCACAGAATTGGCGGCAAGTGCCATTCACGTGATGGCGGACTCTGTGGAGGCGCTCGCGAAACGGCACGGTATCGAAGTGGCACAACTGGCCGCTGTCATCGCTCACGGTGGCAACGGCCGCATGCCGGCGCTGCTGGCCCGGAAACTTGGTCTACCGCCGGAGCGCGTTTGGAGCGAAACGGCTGTCACCGGAAATCTCGGCTCCGCATCGCTGCCCGTCGCCTGGGCGGCGCGTCAACCGCCAAAGGGCCCCATAATCTGGACAGCCGTCGGCGCGGGCCTCGCCTGGGGAGCTGCCTTGACCGGCAGCTAAGCCGGCGCCACGCGCATGGCATCGGCGACCACCCAGACCCCGTTGCCGCTGTTGCTCAGCACGACGCGCAAGGTACCGCTGGTGATGTTCAGCGTCGCCAAAGTTTGAAACGGCACGCCGCCATAGTTGGTGCCGTTGGCCGCCTTGGTCTGGTCCACCAGCACGGTTGTGAGCAGCGTGCTGCCATCGTAGATGGCGTAGGGTGCGTTGGTGGGCTCGTTGCCGTACGGATGCCAGGACACCTGCACCTGGTATTGTCCCGGCTGCAGATTGGTTACCTGCCAGACTGCCGTGCTGGCCCCGCTGCCGCTGCTGGCCGCGTAACGCTCGGTGCCGCCGTAGGAAGGCACGGCCTCCGTGAACCAGGGGCCGCCTGTCTCCGAATAGCCGGGCGCGCCGTTGTCCACGATCAGCGGTCCCGACACGACGACCGGCTGAGCGCTTCCGGTCACATCATTGGTGTCATTCGATCCATCGGATTCAATAAAGCTATTGTCGGCATTGAGCTTGGCGAAGAAGTAATACGTCCCCAGGGCCTGGAACTGGAACTGTGGGCTGGTGCCGCTGTGAACGCCCACGGCCAGATCCGACGCCGCGCTAATCGTCTCCTTGCCCAGTAGCGTCGCCTGGCTCAGGTCCTGGTTGGGGTTCGAGGAGGTCGAAGCAAAGTAGGCAATGGTGAAGCTGGACGGTGCGGCAGCGCCGCTGACCGAGTACGTGCGGCTGATGGTGAACGGCGTCTGCGCATTCACTGCGGCGGGGCCGCTGATGCCGTCTCCCGGGTCAGACCAGTTTAAGTCTGTGTTCGACGGCATGAGTGGCGCGACACGCACGCCGTCGGCGACCACGTAGGTGCCGTTGCCGCTATTATTCAGCACAACCCGAAGGGTGCCGCTGTTGACCGTAACCGTCGCCAGCAGTTGGAAAGGCACGCCGCCGTAGCTGCCGCCGTTGGCGGGCTGGGTCTGATTCACCAGCACGGTTTGCAAGAGCGTGTTGCCGTCATAGATGACATACGGTGCGTTGGTCGATTCGTTGGGGTAAGGATGCCAGGATGCCTGCACCTGATATTGCCCGGCGGGCAGGCCGGTCACCTGCCAGGTTGCGGTGCTGGAGCCGCTGCCGCTGCTGGCCGTGTAGCGTTCGCTGCCGCCGTAGGAGGGCACCGACTCGGTAAGCCAGGGGCCGCCCGCCTCGGAGTAGCCGGGTGAGCCGTTGTCCACGATCACGGGACCGGACACCAACACGCTTTGCGCACTGGCCGTCACGTTGTTGGTGTCGTTGGCGCCGTCGGACTCCAGGAAGCTGTTGTCCGCATTGAGCTTGGCGAGGAGATAGTACGTGCCCAATGTCTGGAACTGGAATGGCGGGCTGGCGCTGGCATGATCGCCCACGGCCAGGTCGGAGGCGGCACTGATCGTCTCCTTGCCGAGCAGCATGGCGTTGCTCAGGTTCTGGTTCGGATCCGAGGACGTGGACGCGTAGTAGGCAATCGTGAAGCTGCTCGGTGCGGCGGCGCCGCTGACCGTGTAGGTGCGGCTGATGGTGAACGGCGTCTGGGGACTCGCCGTGGCGGGGCCACTGATGCCGTCTCCCGGGTCCGACCAGTTGAGGTCGGTATTCGAGGATACGGGTGGCGCAATGCGCACGGCATCCGCGACAACGTAGGCGCCGTCGCCGCTGTTATTCAACACCACGCGAATGGTGCCGCTGTTGATGGTAACCGTCGCCAACAGTTGGAAGGGCACGCCGCCGTAGCTGGTGCCGCTGGCGGCCATGCGTTGATTGACCGGCACAGTTTGCAGGAGAGTATTGCCGTCGTAGATGGCGTAGGGCGCGTTGCTCGACTCGTTGGCGTACGGATGCCAGGAAGCCTGCACCTGGTATTGCCCGACGGGCAGACCGGTCACCTGCCAGGTCGCGGTGCTGGAGCCGCTGCCGCTGCTGGCCGTGTAGCGTTCGCTGCCGCCATAAGAAGGCACCGACTCGGTAAGCCACGGGCCTCCCGTCTCGGAATAACCCGGAGTCCCATTGTCCACAATCGTCGGTCCGGAAACGAGCACGGTCTGAGAACTGGCCGCCACGTTGTTGGTGTCATTAAACTGGCCATCGGACTCGACGAAACTGATGTCCGCATTGAGCTTGGCCAGGAAATAGTAGGTGCCCGACGATTGAAACTGGAATTGCGGGCTAGCGCCGGCATGGTTCCCCACAGTCAGGTCAGCGGCGGCGCTGATCGTCTCCTTGCCCAGGAAAATCGCCTGGGTCAGATCCTGGGTAAGGCTGGACGACGTGGAAGCGTAGTAAGCGATAGTAAAGCTGTTCGGAGCGGCAGCGCCCGAGATCGTGAACGTGCGGTTCAGCGTGAACGGCGTCTGCGTAGCTACGGACGACGGCCCGCTAACGCCATCACCTGAAGCGGACCAGTTAAGGTCCGTGTTGGTGACCGGCAGCGGCGCGACACGGACTGCATCCGCGACGATATAGGTGCCATTGCCACTGTTATTCAGCACGACCTTCAAGGTGCCGTTGGCGATCTTTACCGAAGCGAGGATCTGGAAAGGCACGCCGCCAAAGCTGGCGCCACTCGCGGGTTGGGTTTGATTCACCAGGACGGTTTGCAAAAGCGTGTTCCCGTCATAGATGGCATACGGAGCATTGGTCGCCTCGTTGGGATACGGGTGCCAGGATACTTGCACGGAGTAATAACCGAAAGGCACGCTGCTCACCTGCCACGTTGCCGTGGTTGAGCCGTTGCCGCTGCTTGGCGCGTAGCGCTCGTTGCCGCCGTAGGAAGGCACCGTCTCCGTAGTCCACGGGCCCCCTGTTTCGGAATAGCCGGAAGCGCCGTTGTCGATGATGGCCGGCCCGACGGTTTGGTTCACAATGGTGGAGCCGCTGCCGTTGAAATTGCTGTCACCTTGATAGCTCACAAAAAGCGGATGCGTTCCCGGTCCCAGGGTCGAGATCGTCAAGATAGCCTGGCCGCTGGAGTTCACGGCAGCGAAGCCCAACGTGCTGTCGTGATCACGAAACACTACCGTACCGGTGGCCACGTTGCTGACGGCCACAGTAGTTGTCACCGTGGCCGTGAGTGTGACGGCCTGGCCGTACGCCGACGGGTTCGGCGAAGAAGTCAGGGTTACGGTCGTGGTCATCTTGACCGCCTGTACCAAGGTCATGCTGCCCGCGACGTAATGGCTGTCGCCGCTGTAGGCGGCGGTAATGAAACGGTGGCCATAGGCGAGGGATTTCGTGGAGTAGGAGGCGTTGCCCGACGTGTCCACGGGCACCGTGGCGAGGGCGGTAGAGCCGTCCTTGAAGGTCACGGTGCCGGTCGGCTTGGTCGAGCCCGAGGAGGTGACAGTGGCGTTGAACGTCGCAGTCCCGCCATAGAGTGTCGGGTTCTGCACCGATGTCACGCTGACGGACAGGCCGCCGGGGAGTCCTCCGACAGCATAAAGCTGCGCGTTCTCGATGGTGTAGACAGTGCCGTCCGGCCCCTCGAGGGTCGGCACGTAGGCCTCGCCGATCCCGGTCGGATTGACGGTCACCACCTGGTCGAGCGTGTTGCTGCCCAGGTCCCAACGATAGAGATTGCCGTCCTCGCTCGGCATGACAATGCTTTTGCTGAAGGGATCGACCAGGGAAGTATTGATGCACCACTCGCGCACGGCGTTGGGATAGCCGGAGTTGATAAAGCTGGGGTCCGGCATGGGCCCCGGGATACTCTCGTAGACCTGCATCACCTGGAGTCCGTTGGAGGATGCGTGCGGCTCGGTCATGGTGGCGTTCGGATCGAGGAGGGCGATCTGGTTGAGGCCGTCGCCGCCGTCGGACACGCCCGCATAGTTGTTGTACTTCTCGAAGAGCAAGTACGTGGACGTCCCGGAATAGTTGGGCACCATCGAGGCGGGCACAAGGGCTGGCGTGCTGTCCCAGCCGAAAGCTCCTGGAGTTTTCGTCTGCGTCAGCGTGCTGTTGAAGTGGAGCAGCCAGCCGCGCGAGCCGTTGTAGGGATTGCCCATGACGCCGTAATACACGTCCCCGTCGGGACCCACCATCGGGGAGGATGTGCCGTCATCCAGCAGTCCGGCTCCCTGGGAGCCGACGCTGCGCGGGTCCCAGAGGAACACCTTGTCCTTGGTGGCTAGCGTGGTGCTATCCAGGCCAAGCAAATAGCCGTAATACTGCGTGCTGCCGGCACGGACGCCGACGTAGAGAGTCGTCTGGTCGTTGCTCAGCGCGGGAGCCATGTTGTGGGGCACGGCGCCGATCTGGGAATCGCCGGCGGCACTGGCGGCGGAGACCCATGTCGTGCTCCCGTCCGCGCCGATGCGCACGATGCCGTCCTTCAAGTTCGAGGGATTGCTGCCGGTCACGCGGACGCCGAAGAAGATATCGCCATTACTGTCGGCCGTGAGCGGGGTATTGACAAAGACCGTGGAGTTAAAGGCGCCAGGATTGGCCGCGTAATTGCTCGCGCCGTAGTAGACGATCTGTGTTGGCGCGCTCGGCGACGTGGAATCCAGGTTGCTCGTGAAGTAGATCGTGCCGCCGGCCCCGGCAAAATACAGCCGGCCGTTGGCGGTCAGGACGGGTGAGTAACTGGGAACCCAGTCGTGCGGCGGCAGGCTATAGTCCGTGCTCTGACTCCACATCAGGCTGCCCGTGGCGCCGTTGTGCGCGTCCACCTCAAAGCCGCCGGAAGCCCTTGTGACAGGGACAATGACCGTGTTGGCCTGCGTGATGACCGGGGAGCCGTAGTGAACCAGCAAATCGCCACCCTGGTAGGGCGGATTCTGGTCGACCGGCGTATGCCAGAGAATCTGATTGAGGGGCTGGGTCGCCACAGTGGCCTGGGCCGTGTGCTGCGGCGTGGAGGCGAAGCCGCCCCAGAAGACGCTGGGCGCGGTGCGATCTTCAAGAAACTCCAGACGCGGTCTGGACGAAGGCCGGTGTTGTGATCGACGGCGGCGCGAGAATCCCCAAATCATCACGCTGAACTCCTCGGCATGTGTGAAGTAAAAGTCAGGACCGATCTCACAAGATGGACTCCGGCGAGGCTGGATCGATCCAGGGTGCAATTCTAATGAAGGTTGGCGCGATTGCAAGAAGCAAGCCCCGGAAACGGCGCCTCCCGATATGATGGAGTAGGGATATCCTCAAGTGCTGGCGAGGTGACGGCCATGGCGGAAATGTTGGATTGCCTGGTGAGCTACTTCAGCGCGGACGCCGACGCCGAGGGCATGCCGCGCCGCTACCTCGCCTACCACATCGTCGCCGGCCCAGGGCCGAGTCCCGAGGGCGGCGTCGCGAGCATAACGCCGTTGGCGGCCTACGACGAGAACGAGATCTGCGACACCTGCGAGCGCGTCTTTGCTGTCAAAACGGGCGGGCCCGCCGCCGCCATGGAAGAGGCCTTGGTCTACATGGAGGCCTATCACGAAGGCAACAGCCTGCGCAAGGTGCGCTCGGAGATCCGCACTTTGCCTGCCCGAATGGATTCGTGAGACGGCTTTTCATTATCTCGTGGCTGCGCTGAGAAGCGGACGAAAATGAGTTTGCCACTTTGCCAACTGAGTTTGCCACGGTTGGCAAACTCATTTTGCCGATGTAACAGCATGACGCAGTGAAGGTTGGGTCCGGAAAAAAATTGAGTTTGCCATGCAAGGGGCTGCCGCCCCTTGAAATCCCCGCCTAGGGATGAGGATTTCTCATTAATCCGTCCGCCAAGTCACTTGGCGGTCTATGGCGGTCTTGGAGAATTTCCGAAAAAATCCGGCTGAGCCGGCAGGTTGCTCTTGAACGAAGCAGCACCGGTTGATCCTCGCG
>DASZFN010001149.1:0-4047 GCA_035939715.1 Gemmataceae bacterium
CGCCGCCACAGGCCGGCTGGAGGCGGTTCTCACAGCCCACAAGACGTGGGTCAACTCCGTGGCCTTCTCGAACGACGGTCGACTGCTGGCCACAGGAAGTTCCGACGCGACAGTCAAAATCTGGGATGTGAGCGCGCGCCGTGTTCGTATGACGCTCGATGGTCGTGATGGCGAAATTCGCTCGGTAGCGTTTGCTTCGGACGGAAAGACTTTGGCAGCGGGCACGCGCTATGGCGCCGTGCGCGTCTGGGATGTGGCGACTGGCCGGCAGGAAGCGTGTTTGACCGGCCATGCGGGCGATGTCTGGGGTGTGGCCTTCGCCCCGCACAGCAAGACGCTTGTGAGCGGCGACGGCGACTGGGATCGACCCGGGGATGTCCGCGTATGGGACACGGCGACGTGGCGAGAGCGGCAAACCTTGAAGCACAGCGGCGAGGTGCTCTGCCTGGCATTCGCGCCTAACGGCAAATGGCTCGCCGCCGGAAGTTGGGACAGAACGGTCAAAATCTGGGCGGTCGACTCTCTTCGCTGGCGATGAGCGAAGAGACCGAATCCACAAACCAGTCGAAGGAGGGCGCCATGCGCAAGGCGGTTTCAGCCGCAGTTGTATTCTGTATCCTCGATCTCAGCGGCATCGGGCATGCCACTGCTTTGGCGGAGGAGCCAGGGAGAAGCGCTACGCGCAAATGGGAATACCGAATTGTGCCAAAAGACCAACTTCCCGGCACGCGATCAAAGGATCTGACCACGGCACTAAATAAGCTGGGGGACGAAGGCTGGGAGCTGGTGGCGGCAGAGCCCGTTTACATCTTCAAGCGGTCGAACAACCAGGCTGACGCTGTCAAACGCCAGATCGATTTTCTGCAAACAGAGCTTGACAACTGGAAAAACCGCGTCGCCTGGTCCAGAGTGATGGCCAGAAAGGGCTTCCTGAGCAAGAACGAACTCCAGCAGGAAGAGGCGCTGCTCAAGGAAGTAGAGATCGCCTTGGAAAAGGCAAATAAAGAGCTAAAGACCCTGGCGCCAGAGCCGGCCAAAATGCCGGAGAAAAACCGCACGCCCCAGAAGTGATCCGGCGTTCTTGGTTCCTGGAGCACGCCATGAGAATTCGCCGGGATTAGCAGACAGGCAGCGCTTGATGCTTCATGCTGGAACTGTGTACGACTAATGCGCTCGCTTACCTACGCGACCAAGGATGGATCAGTCCAGGCCCGGCGAGCGTGGAAGCATTGAGCTGGGGCGTATCCAACGCCGTGCTCCGTGTCATCACGCCGGAACAGACATTCATCCTCAAGCAATCCCGGCCGCAACTCCGTACCCGCGATCCCTGGTTCAGCGACATCAATCGCGTCTTTCGCGAACAGGAAGTCATGCAAGTTCTGCATCCGCTCTTGCCGGAGCAGACGGTCCCGCTCGTACTATTCAGCGATCGGGACAACTACGTCTTTGCCATGAGCCATGCGCCTGCGGATGCACGCGTGTGGAAGGAGAGCCTGCTGGCGGGAGGCATCGATTTGGAAATCGGCAGGCACGCCGGGCGTATCCTTGGGAAGATTCACGAAGCCACGGCGCGTGATCCCGCCCTGGTGGAGCCGTTTCGTGACCACACGGCGTTCGTGCAACTGCGCGTCGATCCTTTCTATCGCCGAATTCAGGACCGGCGCCCTGAGGTCGCCGCTGAAGTGCAGCCGATCATCGAACGCATGCTATCGGTGAAGGAAGCCCTTTGTCACGGGGATTACAGTCCCAAGAATATTTTGACTCACGGACAGGCCTTCACACTGGTCGATTACGAAACCGCCCACCTTGGCGATCCGACCATGGATCTCGGATTCTTTCTGAGCCATCTCATGTTGAAAGCCGCGAAGCACAGCGCTTTCCGCCGGCAGTATTTTGAGCTGACACGCGCATTCTGGTCAGGGTATGAGGAAGAAGTGCGCTTCCGACCTGTCGCCGAGCTAGAGACGCGCGGCATCGAGCACTTTGCCGTCTGTGCGCTGGCTCGTATCGACGGCACCAGCCCAGTAGACTACCTGCCTGAAGAACCGAAGCGCGAAGCCGTGCGCCAACTCGGCCGTCGGATCTTGAAAGAGCGGCCCGCGCGCTGGGAAGATGCACTCTGCGTTTGTGAGGCTTGCTATTCCACCCTCGCGTGAGGCTCTCATGCCGACTCCGGACGCCATCGCCCGCATTCATGCACGTGAGGTTTTCGACAGTCGCGGCAATCCTACGGTCGAAGTGGAAGTTTACTGTCATGGTGGGGCTTTGGGCCGGGCGCTGGTGCCGTCCGGGGCCAGCACGGGCCGTCATGAAGCCGTGGAGTTGCGTGACGGCGACCATGCGCGCTTCCAGGGCAAGGGCGTCCGGCAAGCAGTGGCGAATGTAAATGAACGCATCGCGCCGCGGCTCCTCGGCATGACGGTCACCGATCAAGTTCCCGTGGACAGCGCGCTTTGCCAACTGGACGGTACGCCGAACAAATCGCGCCTGGGCGCCAACTCGCTTCTTGGTGTTTCCCTTGCCTGCGCGCATGCCGGCGCGTCTGCACGCGGGTTGCCGCTCTGGCGCTATCTCGACGCCGACGGCGTGGCGACCCTGCCGCTGCCCATGGTGAATCTCATCAGCGGCGGGCTGCACGCGGGTGGTAACCTGGATTTTCAGGACTTTCTACTCCTGCCGGTTGGGGCGCGATCATTCTCGGACGCTCTGGCAATGGCGATTGACGTTTATCGCTCACTTGGGCCTATCTTGACCGAGGACGGCTACGAAGGAGCTCTGGTCGGCGATGAAGGCGGTTATGGCCCGCGCCTGGAGAGCAACGAAGAGGCCATCGAGCTCATCCTGCGCGCGATCGGGAAAGCGGGTTACGCGGCGGGCAAGGATGCCGCCATCGCCATCGACATGGCAAGCACGCACTTCTACCGGGCGCACAGCTATCATCTGAATGCGACGGGCGGCATGGTGCTTTCCGACGACGACATGGTGGACCTGCTGGCGCGCTGGGTGAAAACGTATCCGGTCCTGAGCATCGAGGATGGCATGGCCGAGGATGACTGGGACGGCTGGAAAAAGCTGACCGCCGCCCTTGGCGGGCAGGTGCAGTTGATCGGCGACGACCTGTTCGCGACGAATCTGGACCGTCTGCGCCAGGGAATTGCCGCAGGCGTCGCCAATAGCATTCTCGTGAAGCCCAACCAGATTGGCACGCTGACTGAAACGCTGGAAGTCCTGGAACTCGCTCGTAGCGCCGGCTACCGCCCAGTCATTTCCGCGCGGAGCGGCGAAACGGAAGACACGACCATTGCCGATCTGGCGGTGGCGACGGGGGCGGGACAGATCAAGATTGGCTCGGTGGCCAGGGGCGAGCGACTGGCGAAGTACAATCAGTTGATGAGGATCGAAGAAGCATCACAAGCAAGCATCAGCTTTGCCTCCTGGTCAAGCGACTGAGCCATGCGGCAGCGGAAATTCAACTCCCGTGCAGCCAGCCCTGACCGCGGACGGCGACATCCTGATTGGCACCGGATCCGGAATGGCTGGCGGCGTCGGAGTGCGCCGCATCGCGGTCGCGCACCGAACCGGCGCATGGACCGCCGAAGAACGCTGGACCGCAGGCGGGCTGAAGCCCTACTTCAACGATTTGGTGGTTCACGAGGGCCATGCCTTCGGTTTCGACGGCAGCTTCCTCGCCTGCAGCGACGTCTCGGAGGGCCAGCGCAAGTGGAAGGGCGGACGCTACGGCCACGGCCAGCTGATCCTGCTACCCGATCAGGACTTGGTCCTGGTGCTGTCGGAGAAGGGCGAACTGGCCCTGGTCTCGGCGACTCCCGACCAATTCCGGGAACTCGGGCGGTTCCCGGCGATCGAAGGCAAGACCTGGAACCACCCGGTGCTGGCCGGCGACGTCCTGCTGGTTCGCAACGACCAGCAGATGGCGGCGTTCCGGCTGTCCCTGGCGGGCCGTTGATGGAGGCTTGCGCCTTTCTCGTTGGAGCACCTCCCTCTCCCTGCAAGGATCCCATCCACGTGAGCTGGGATTCAGCCACT
>DASZFN010001150.1:0-6823 GCA_035939715.1 Gemmataceae bacterium
AATGCACCGCGACGTAGGCTTCACGCAGCTCACCGAAGGTGAGGGGTCTTTGCGGCGCGGCGGGCGAAGGCTTGCCGGTGAGTTTGCCATCGGAAAGCAGGAATGTGCCGATGTCGGCGCTCGCCGGCAGTTCGATCCGGCCGCGTTCGAGCAGGCGCAGGTTCTCCTCGAATCGGCCCAGCACCGCTTCCGCCTCCTTGCGGTCGCCGGTTTTGACCGTCTTTTTGCGTTTCTGGTTGCCCCAGCGGAAACAGATTTTGAAGTGTCCCGAGGTGGGATGCTCTTCGAGCCACGACATGGGGTGCTCCTTGGGGATGGAGAATTCTAGGCCCGGTGCCTCTCCCGGACCAGCGACGCGACCCCAACGCCACCCCAGTGCTGCCCCCCAAATGCCCCCTAAACCAAGGGGGCCAACGAAAAAGGACTTGGGGAGGTTTTCCCTAAGTCCTTGTGCTGTAAACTGCCGAAGAGAGGACTCGAACCTCCACTCCCTAAACGGGAACCAGGTCCTGAACCTGGCGCGTCTGCCAATTCCGCCACTTCGGCGCCTGCCTGATGGCTATTATTCCCGACGGCGTGACTTCGTCAAGCCTCAACGCCGTCGGCCCGCGCGCCGAGGGCGCTGGCCCTACAGTTTGGCAGCCAACGTCTCCGCTTCGCTCACCATGTCGCCGAGCAGGCGCAGGCCCAACTCCCAGAAGCCTGGGTCTGTGACGTCCACGCCCAGCTTGGCAAGCAGCCGGTGCGGGGCGTCGGCGCCGCCCGAGGAAAGCAAACCCAGATAGCGCGGCACAAAGGCTGGCCCTTCCTGCTTGTACTTCTGCACAAGCGCCAGCACCAGCAATTCGCCGAAAGCGTAGGCGTAGCAGTAGAAGGGGACGTGGATGAAATGGCCGATGTAGAGCCACCACCACGCGTAGCCTTCGCTGAGGTGAACCACATCGCCGTGCATCGGGCGGTTGGCGGACAGCCACAGTTCGTTGATCTGCTCGGTGGTCAGCTCGCCCCGCTCGCGGCGCGCCTGATGCAGCGCTTGCTCGAAGCGCGTCAGCACCACCTGGCGAAAGACGGTGGCAAAGCCGTCTTCGATCTTGCTGCACAGCATGGCCAGCCGGGTGCGCGGCTCGGGATAAATCTCCAGCAGTCGATGGAAGGTCAGCATTTCGCCGAATACGCTGGCCGTCTCGGCCGTGGTGAGCGGCGTATCGCATTGCAGATAGCCGACCGGACGGCTCAGGTACTGATGCAGGCCATGACCCAGCTCATGAGCCAGGGTCATGACGTCGCGGAGCTTGTCGGTGAAGTTCAGCAAGATGTACGGGTGCACGCTGGGCACGGCGCTGCTGCTGAAGGCGCCGCCGCGCTTGCCCGGCCGCAACTCGGCATCGATCCAACGCCGGTCAAAGAATTCGCGGATGACGCTGCCGGCACGCGGGCTGAACTGCTCGTAGCTTTCCTGGACGATCTTGCGGGCAGTCGCCCAGTCGCAGGTCGGCAAATCGGGGAAGAGCGGAGCATAGCGGTCGTAATCGTAAAGCGTCTCGAGGCCGAGCAGCTTGCCCTTGAGCCGGTAATAACGTTGCACCATGGCGTGATGGCGTTCCGTCGCCGTCATGAGTGCCTCGACGACCTCTGCGCTGATCTCGTTGGCGAGATGGCGCGAGGCCATCGGCGTCGGGAAGTGACGCAGCTCGGAATCGGATTTGTGGTCGAGGACCAGGTTGTTGAAGATGTAGGTCAGCAAGCGCGCGTTGTCTTGCAGTCCCCTGGTAAGCCCCGTGGCGGCGGCCTTGCGGACGGCGCGGTCGGCGTCGTACAGCCTGGCGTTCAGCTGTTGCAGGCTGAGCAGATCGCTCCGGCCGGCGTGCTCGAAAGGGTACTGGAGCGTGGCCATCGTCTCATCGAACAGGCGCACAAACGCGGCCCGGCCGGTAACGGATTTTTCGTCAAGGATCTTTTCCTCCGGCTCGCTGAGATAGTGCGGCCGCCAGGCGCGTTTCTGCCCGAGATAGTGGCGGTAATTTGCGAGCAGCGGCGAATCCATGACCGCGCGGGCCGGTTTGTCGTCCAGCTTGACCCACTCCAGGTCGAAGAAAATCAAATGCTTGTTGATAAGCGTGCGCTGCTCGCGCGTGCGGCTGAGCAAGGCGCCGTGCTTCGGGTCATCGGTCTTGGCGGCGTGCACGAGGCTGGCGTACACGGCCGGTTTGTCCATCTGCTCGAACAGGCTTTCCAGCTCCGTGACCGCCGCGTGCAGCAACTCCGGGCTCGGCCCACCCTCGACCGCGATTTTGCCGCGATAAGTCTGCTCGAACGCCTGCGCCCGGTGCAGAGCCGTTTCAAGGTCGTGGGTGATGCGTGAGTCGTCCACGCTGCTATACAGGTCCGCCAGGTTCCAGGCGACGCCCTTTGCCGTGCTGGTTTGCTCTAGAGTTTGTGCCATTCGAATGCCCATCGGTAATTTGAACAAAACCATATCGTAGCAAAATGCAAGGCCCTCGTAGGGCAGGTTTGCAACCTGCCATGTGGAGGGGAAAGGCAGGTTGAAAACCTGCCCTACGGTCGCTGGAAAATGTCCGCGAAGGCGGCGTCGATTGTGGGGAATCGAAACTGGTAGCCGAGCGCCAAGGCTTGCTTAGGCAGGACGCGTTGTCCTGTCGTGACCACCTCCGCCACACCGCCCAGTGCCACACGCAGGGCAAACTTCGGCGTCGGCAGAAAGCTGGGGCGGTGCAGGACGCGGCCGAGCGCCTTGGCGAATTGCTTGTTGGTGAGCGGATTGGGGGCCGTGCCGTTCATGGCGCCGGTGGCTTGAGAATTGTCGAGGGCCAGCAAAATCAGCCCGACCAGATCCGCCTGATGAATCCAGCTCAGCCACTGCTTGCCGGAGCCGACGGGCCCGCCGGTAAAGAGCTTGAACGGCTTGGCCATTTGCTGGAGGGCGCCGCCGTCCCTGTCCAGGACGACGCCGATCCGCACTCTCACCACGCGTATGCCGAGCGGCTCGGCGGCCTGTGCTGCTTTCTCCCAGGCTATACACAGGCGCGCCAGAGTATCGTCGCCGGCCGGATGCTCTTCGGTGACCTCTTCATCTGCAAGCGGGCCGTAATAGCCGATGGCCGAGGCGTTGATCAGCGCCTTACGGCCGCCGGACGGACTTTGCGGCCGGCGTTGCATCGCTCCCACGACGTGCTCGGTCGTTTTCACGCGGCTGTCGTGCAGCAACTGCTTGAAGTCATCATTCCAGCGGCGGCCGAAAATCGATTCTCCCGCGAGGTTGACGACGGCATCGCAATCCGCGACCGCGTCCATCCAATCCCCGCGCTGCATGGGGTCGCCTTCCACAACCTGGCAACCGGGGCCGAAACGGGCGCGGGCTGTCTCGGCACGGCGCGTCAAAAGCACCACGTTATCATTCCGTTCGCACAGGCGCTTGACCAAGTGGCTGCCGATCAAGCCGGTCCCGCCGGTAACGCAGACTTTCATGCTGTTTTTCCTGTGGGACAGGAATTATCCGGGCGTTTTGTATGCAAAGTTCCTTGCGCCTTCAAGCTGGGACTTGACTTCTTAAGGTGTCACGGCGAATCTGAGAGAAGAGGCGAAACTGGGTGCCCAATCCCCCTTGGTTGGAAATGACATGCGAAAGACAACTTGCCTTGTTACTCTTCTGGCGCTTGCCTGGCTGACAGCCGAGACAAACCAGGCGCGCGCCGACCGCGTCCCCACTGTTCGGGCGTCCGGATTTTATACGACCTGGCCAAAAAGCGATATTACTGTTCCCTATCTGACCACGGGAAGATCTACCTTCATGTCGCGAACCGTCGAGCCGCAGATTCTGATCATGCCGAACGTGGACAATGTTCGATATCCGCAAATCGTTCCCGTCTTCAACCTGCCTTTCTACGGGGCGAGGCAGGGCTTTGGCGATAAACTCAATGGAGCAGAACCCAGGTCCTTGCGCTGAACGGTACGAAGGAGTGCAATGGCTTCCGTCTTGCTCTGCCTGACGATTGCCTGGCCGCTCGCCGGCTCCGCGGAAGAACAAGCCGCTCTTCCTGTCGTTGCTGATGTGGACTTTCAGGACCTAAGCAAGACATGCCGGCGCCTGCTGGAAGGCTTGCAGGCCTTGAAGGCGCCGCTGGCGGCGGACAAGACCAGGGCCTTGCAGGCTTTGCTAAAAGGCGGCAAGGATCTCGAGACAGCCGCGCGCGAGATACAGAAACTACTCGACCCGCTCTGCCTGGTCGCCGTTTCGATCAATCCCGAGAGTCGCGTCAAGGCGGCGCGTGGACCGGGCAGGGCAGAGCTGGTTTGCAACCAGGAGAATGTGGTTCTCGTCAAGATTCACAACGAAGCCGGCGTGACGCACGCGTTGAAGGTCAGCAGCCCGGGTGCGAGTGCCCCAGGCGAGGGCTGGTTGAAGGCGACTGTTTATGCCGGACCGCGCGAGGCCGACGGACTGAGCGGACAGAAGGTCGAGTATGTCCTCCTGCGTCTCAGCGCGCGCGAGGCCGGCAAACGCGAAGCCACCTTGAAGTTCGACGTGGGCCAGGGGACGCAGGATCTTGGCTTCCGCGCGGAGGTGCCCATTCTGTTCCGGGTGCGGCCGAGATAAGGCCTGTCAATGCTCAAACGTGGCCGCGGGCACGTTGACATTCAAACGCAGACCGGCGTAACTATAGCTCTCGACAAGGATACCGTTCGGATCACTGCCGGCTCTTGGCCAATCATAATTCTCCGCACGAATCGGCAGCCGGCTGGCGTTATCAAAGTAGAGCACGCTGCGATAGAACTTGAATTGCCTGCCGCTGTTGTCGGGATGGATGAGCTCGACCCGCGTGCAGCGTTTCTTGTCATAGTCATACTCGGCGCTGCGCACCACCGTTTTGTTGATTATCCGTTCCTCCTGCCAGCGCTCCGCGAAGCGATCGATCAGGTTGCCAATGCCTGCTTCGGTGATGGGGTGCAGACTGTTCTCCAGGCAGCGTGGGTCGCGTGGATCAATCGAGATGAAGCCGACCGCGCCGCGCAAGCCGGTCGAATGGGCGCGCATGCTGCCGTTGTTCCGTCCCTCGACGTAGCATGCCTCCTGGCCGAGCAATTCAGCCGGCTTGTGCCAGTAGAGATAGACGCTGAAAGGACGGGTGCGCACCTTCATGGTGATGAGGTTCTCGGCCTGGAGCCGGCCGTTGATTTGCTCACGTTTCACGAACAGGCAAGTGTAATCGGCGACGCCCTGGTAGCTTTGCCGCGCGTCGGCAATGAGCCGCAGCGGCACGTCCATCGACGAGTTGCCGCCGGGCGGCACGGCTTGCGGCACGTAGGACGAGTTCTGGCCCGCTCCCATAATGAGCAAAAGCAGGCTTAGGATTCCGCAGTAACGCAAACGACCAAAGCGAGTCATGAGGTTCCCTTCCTCAAAAGAGCGCCGAGCACGCCAGGCATAGTTTCCTTTGCTGGCCAGGACCTTCCCAGAATGCAAACTCCGTACCAGGGAGCCGCGCAACCAGGGCAAAACGCAGGTCGGTCCCTAAACAAGCCAAGGAAATGAAGTTAGGCGTTGGCTGGCCCGAGGGGTCGCGCCACCAGCTTTGTATAATTTACATGGAGCCGCAAAATGGCTTTCTTTCGAGAAGGGACGTCAATGCCGCAGCCGCTGCAAGTTCACACGATTGTCTCCATGCCGTTTGAGGAGAACACCTACGTGATCAAGCGGCCGGAGGGAGGCCAGGCCATCGTCATCGATCCCGGGCTCGAGCCGGATTCGATCCTCGATTATCTACGCGGCGAAGGGCTCGATGTGGCGGCGATTCTCAACACGCATGGCCACGCCGACCATATCGGCGGCAACGAGGCGCTCAAAGACGCCTTTCCACTGGCGCCGCTGATCATCGGTGTCAACGACGCCAACATGCTTGTCGATGCCAATGCCAATCTCAGTGCGCCGTTCGGAGCGCCGATCACCAGTCCCCCTGCAGACCGCGTCGTGAACGAAGGCGATGTGGTGGAGGCGGCGGGCATCCGCCTGGAGGTGCTCGACGTGCCGGGTCATTCGCCGGGTCATGTGGTCTTTGTGGTGCGCGATACGCCGTGCCAGGTCTTCGGCGGCGACGTGCTCTTTCGCGGCAGCATCGGCCGTTATGACTTCCCCGGCAGCGACGGCAACTTGCTCTTCCAGGGCATTCGCGCGAAGATGTACGCCCTTCCCGCCGATGCCGTCGTCTATCCCGGACACGGGCCGGTAACCACGATCGGCCACGAACGGCGCAGCAATCCGTTTATCAACGACAACTTCAAGACCCGGCCGCTGGGTTAAACATGCGGCGTGTCCTGTAGAACGGAATTCATTCCGTTCAGCAGCGAACTGCTGCCGGGTGGCTTCAGGTGCTGAACGGAATGAATTCCGTTCTACTAGACGAGTGGTTGCAGATGCTGCTCCAGGGGCAGTTCTTGCGCTCGCTGCCATACTTCCACCGTGCCGATCGGCAGCCAGAAGCCGGCTTCCACGACATGAACCGCTTGGCGGGCGGCCAGCGCGGTTACGTAATCGGTGATCTCGTATTCCCCGCGCTCGGAAATGGCCAGGCTGATAGCGAAGACGGATCGCGGAAAGACGTAAGCGCCGGTATTAGCAAGGCGCGGACCTTCGAGATCGGGTTTTTCTAGAAGCCGGTCCAGCGTGCCGTCCGGCTTCAAGAAGACAATGCCGAACTTCTTCGGCTCGGAGACCGTGTGCGCGAGGACTCCGGCGGGACATTGCGCCAGGCGGGCAAGATCCCTTGCGCCGAAGAGGTCATCGCCGTTCAACACCAGAAATCGATCC
>DASZFN010001151.1:0-5863 GCA_035939715.1 Gemmataceae bacterium
GCGTGGTGACACATACAAAAGATCCTAAATGGATGCGACTGTACTGCTCGTGGCGGGAGCAGAGGCGGGCAGCGTACGCGCGTCGGAAACACGAGCGCCGCCGCCCCGGAAACGCGGGATCTTCGCTTCTTTAAGGACTAGTCCTGAGAGGTCGGCGTGGCTTCAACTTTGGGCTGATGTCGAATCCCTTGCCCCTGAACCTGCCAAGGATCGGCCACAGTAAAAAGATGGCTCTATCTGCTGAGCCGGCAACTTCACGCGATCTGGGCTGATCTGCTGCCCCGCCCTCCTCCCGCTCGTGAGAATTGGTTTTCCAATGAGTCAGTGCTAGAGGCGGAGGCTGTGCTCGTTGTCGCTTACCGGGTTTACCACTCCGAATGAGGTTCCGAGCTCCGCCCAGCGAAGGAATGGGCCGGCGCGTGGCCAGAGGAACCTAGGCCTTAACGAAGCGAAGCCGCCGATGGTCGACGGCAGAATTTTCGAAATCTCTCGGTGTTTCCGGGGTTTGAAAAGGTGTCGACTTTTCGCAAAACCCGAAGCCAGGAGGGATTTCGAGTGAACGCGACTATACACGGCAAATTGACCAACAGCAAGCGCCGCAACGTAACAAAATGGGACATGGTACTTTATCGCTCGCCGGCACGTACCGAGCTTTGCTGGCTGTTAGGAAGTGATTGTCTCGTTGACCCCTTCAATTTCCACTGCCTGCACGGGCGGGAGGCCTCCTGCTATTACCATCCATTGATTGCTTGACGATGCGCCGCTTCCCCTTACCGACCGGTCGAATCGTGAACCCCGGGAGGGTCACGGCCGGTAGTCCAACGACCCTGCACACCGTGGCGGGTTGTGTTGTGAAAATGTGAATCAGACGTCGGGCTGCCATCGACGGGACTCGAACGCCCTGTTCCCAGCCCTGCACAGTCTTCGGCGAGACGTACAGAACCTTGGCGAACACAGCCTGGGACATCCGTGCGGCTTCGCGGAGCGCCACAAGTGTTTCCGCATCGATCTCCGGAGGAGCCTCCGGTACTGCAACCGTGTTTAGCGTCAGTTCGCCCCTGGCATGGGCAATTCCCTCCTCCAAACCTGCCTTGAGACGCTCAAAAAGGGGCTTTCGGCGTTTCGTCGCCATTATTCGTTCTCCTTGAGCCCGCGCTCGTAGGCTGCTTTTGCTTCCTATCCCACTATGTAGGATAGGAAACTTCGGCCGCTTCGCTCACGAGTCGTTGGGCCAAGGTAAGAAAATCACGGCTGTTCATGGCTCACCGACGCGCAGCCGGCAGCGGAACAGGCAGACAAGAGGAGCAGGGCACACCTCGAATAATCCCTGGCTCCAGCGCCACTTCGCCTCGACATATTGGTCCGGCTCCAGGTCGGGCACAACCACTTCGAAGACCAGATGAGCGTCGTTGGCAACTTCCGGATCCTCTTCGATAAACAGGCTGATTCTGGTGGCGTCGGGGAAAATGCGGCGCGTCATTTTCTCTACCGGATACAAGTAGGCGTCCACGCCATGTTTCCTGGCAAAGGGCAATACCTCGGCCAAGCGCGAGGGCGTCAGACTTTCCGTGCTGGTCGTTAACATGGTTCAGCCCCTGGTTGACCGCGTCGCATCTTTGCCCTTACCGCTGCCGACTCGGATTGTACCGCTCAAGATCCAGGGCAACAAGCCGGAGCGCGCCAGCCTCTCAGCGCTCCTAAACGACCCGAGGAATGACCTGGCCTGACCCGCTGGTGTTTGCCCTGAGAGAAAACAGGTACGCAATGGCAAGTCTTTTGCCAGCCGGGCAACTTTCATCCCACCCTCTCGCCAGTCCGCGGCTCCGCCGTGTGACCCGCCGGCGTGACGGCGGGGCATCCGGGGTGGATGCCTGCCGGTCTGGCGGCCTCATACCGGCCGAAAACGGGGTCTCGGGGATCTCACCCCCCCGCGGCACGGTTCCTGCTTTGGTGTGGCACCGGCAGCGGAAGCAAAGGGCGCAGTCATTAACTAATGAGGGAGGATATTGCCATGCGGCTCGACAACAAGCGGGTGGTCATCATCGGCGGAAGCTCGGGGATCGGGCTGGAGACGGCCCGGCTGGCGCTGGCCGACGGCGCCCGCGTCACGATCGCCGGCCGGTCCGAAGACCGACTGCGGCGGGCGGCCGACAGAGTTTTGTCGGGGGGCGACCGGCTGCGCTCCGTTGTCGCTGACCTGTCCGAAGAGTCGTCGATCCGGTCGCTGTTCAGCGGGGAGGGCCATGTCGATCACGTCTTCGTGCCGGCCGGGGAATTCCGGCCCGGGGACGGCGACCTGCTGAAGTCTGACCTGGACGGCCTGCGCTCGATTCTGCAGGTCCGGCTCCTGGGCGTGACCCACGTCGTCCGGCAGGCCCGGCCAAAGATGGAGGGTGGTTCGATCACGCTGATGTCCGGCCTCTACGCGACGCGCCCGGCCCCCGGAGGAGGGATGGTGGCGGCCGCCGTCGCTGCCGTGCAGGGGATGACCCGGGCTCTGGCGCTGGATCTGGCCCCGATCCGGGTCAACGCCGTGGCCCCCGGCCTGATCGATACCCCGCTCTGGGATTCGTTCGGCGCCCAACGGGAAGCGATCCTGGCGCGCGGGGCCAGGCTGCCGGTCGGGCGCATCGGCCGCCCGGAAGAAGTGGCCGCGGCGGTGATCTTCCTGATGAACAATGGCTTCGTCACCGGGACTGTGCTCCCGATCGACGGCGGGGGCAGACTGGTTTGACAACCATCGCAATGACTCATAACGGAAAGGTCGGGGTGTTGACGATACAGGCCCCGCAGGATGTCGGCGTTGAAGTTCTCATCGCTGACCAGCTTGAGCACGCGCCTCCTCCTTGGCTTTGGCGCGGGCCAGCAAGATCGCGCGCAGGTTGCCCTGAGGTCCCTGGAACTCCTCGATCTTCCGCCGTGCTTCCGCCGCTACTTCCTCGCGGATGCGCAGGTATTCTTCAAACGCTGCAGGCGCCGCCAGGTAGCGGCTGACGACCGCGTAAACGTCAGCCAGGTTTAGCGTGTCATAGGACTGAACGATGGCCTCGGGGGTCGCCCCGGCTTTGAATGCACGAAGGACCAGTTCCAGGAGGACCCGGCTCTTGCCGACGCGTAGCACTCCCGGCGGTTCCTCGCGGAGCGGCACGACAATGGTTAAGGGCTCGAAATCAAGCGTCGTCATTGGCTTAACTCTCTCGTTCGACGGATCATCACTAGGCCGACACCATGACTCTCTTCCATACTCCGAGGCTGGTGCTGGGTCGACCGGCCAGTTCCTCGGTGCTCTGACCGTGCCAGCAAGGGTATCGGATACTGCGGAACAAACCACAATGGAAAGGCTGCCATCTCTGCCGATGTGACCGTTCCTGAAAGAGGGTCCTCGCCCTCGCGTCCTCGTAAGGAATGTTAAGAGAGGAAACCGCCTTAGCCGATCATGCGATCGGATTCTCGTCGAACAATCGGGCGACCATAGCCGAGTCGAGGTAGGCGCGAACACGGACGATCACTCCGTCTTGGAAATCTACGACCCAACAATAGCGGTTGTCGAAGCGCATGCCGTTCTTGGCCGTCGCGAGTGAATGAAGCTCGACCACCGCCTCATCGTCCTTGACGAGCAGATGCTCCACATGGAGCTCTGCGCCCTGCGGAAGAACCTGACCCAGCTTGGCGAAGGTGCCGGCGATGAAGGACTTCTTGCTGCGGTAATGCCCTGCGAGCGGGTGCGTGCCCATCACGGTCCAGTCGACGTCGTCAGCTACGTGTTCAAAGAAGGCAGCGCCGTCGCCCTTCTCAAGTCCCTTAAAGACTTCGCGAACACGCTCGGGTGTGATAGCCATTGGATCTCTCCTCGATGTTGAGCAGACGCATGATCTTAGCTCGAAAATGTCTTGTCACTAGAAAATGTCATGCTGGCCTGCAGAGGGAAGTAAGCGGCCAGGGATCCGAGTGGCTTCCACACCGGACGCCTGGAACGCCGATTCACGCCAACCCCCAGGTGCACGGGCAGTGCCAAACCGCGGCGTGTCGTCGGCACGCTGCCGCGGAACCTCGGGGAACGCTGCGCCTGGCTTCGGAGGGAGAAATCGGTGGCTCCACACGCTCCGCCTGGCGCTCAGCGACGCCGATCTGTACATCCCATCCCTGGTGCATTGAGGGCGGCGGCGAAGGCCCCGGATAGTGCCGCCTGGCCACTGACCTCGGCGCTTGGACCGGTGGCAGGTCTCTTGCCAGCCGGGCAGTTTTCCTCCCACCCTCTCGCCAGTCCGCGGTTCCGCCGGGGACCAGCCGGTGTGATGGCGGGGCATCCGGGTGGATGCCCGCCGGTCTGGCGGCCTCATACTGGCCGAAAACGGGGCCTCGGGGACCTCACACCCCCCGCGGCACGGTTCCTGCCTTGGTGTGGCACGGGCAGCGGAAGCAACGGGCGCGAGATAACGGCCCGCTGGTCCGCCAGCAACATCCCGGGTGCTCCCGTGCTGGACAACGCCCATCGGGCAGCACGCCGCATGGGACCTCGACTTGCTCGACATCATCCTCAGCTCTGTTGTGCCCTTGTTCTTCGTGATGGCGCTCGGTTATCTCGCGGGCTGGCTGCGCGCTATCGACAATCACCGCGTGGCGGAACTCAACGCGCTGGTGATGGACTTCGCCCTCCCGGCGGCGTTGTTTGTCGCGATGGTTCAGACCCCGCGTGAGCTGCTGCTGGAACAGGGCACGCTCATGGTCGTCCTCGCGGCGTCGATGCTGGCGATCTACGGCCTGCAGTACTTTTTCCAGACGAGCCTGTTCAGGCTCGATTCACGTCAGGCCGCGGTCGTGTCACTCACGACGGGGTTGCCCATTTTCGCGGCGGGCTTGCCGTTGATCCGTTCGGTCTTTGGCGCCGAGAATACCGTCTCGGTCGGCTTCTCGATCGCAGTGGCCTCGGTCGTGATGTCGCCGCTGACATTGGGCATCCTGGAGGCCGGCGACAAGTCCGCGGGCGACGGTCCGGCCCTCCCGCGAATCCTCCGTGCGATCGGCAAGTCGATTGTGAAGCCGGTCGTGATCGCGCCGGTTATCGGGATCGTCCTGACGGTCTGCGCCGTTAAGGTGCCGCTCCTTCTCAGTACTTCGCTGACGTTGATCGGCGTCGGCGCCGGCGGCGTAGCCCTGTTCCTCACGGGGTTGATCCTGTCGTCCCTGCCGTTCAGGCTGAACCGCAACGTTGCCTCAGGGACGCTCTTGAAGAGCGTCGTTCACCCCCTGCTTGCAGCGGCTCTGGTGGCGGCTCTGAGTATCTCCCCGCTGGTCGGTCGCGAGGCGATCATTCTCTGTGCCATTCCTTCGGGCTTCTTCGGCATCTTGTTCGGCCTTCGCTATGGGGTCGTGTCTCAGGATGCCGGTTCGATCTTGATTGCGTCAACGGTCCTGAGCGCCGCGACCCTTCCGGCCGCCATCCTGTTGACCGCCGGGACCCATTAAGAAAGAGACCAACATGAATGCTCCCGTTCCGTTCGCTGGACAGACCGGCGCCTGGTCGCGCCGCAGGGCGAAGAAGGCCGCTCGCCTGGCCCGGATTGCGCGCTGGATGAAGGGGCACGTGCTGGAAACCGAGGCGATCGTCGAGGCGTTGCAGGCGCTTCTCGAACCAGGCGACGCCGTGGCTTTGGAGGGTGACAACCAGAAGCAGGCGGACTTCCTTTCGCGTTCGCTGGTCCAGGTCGATCCGGCGAAGCTTCACGACCTGCACCTCCTCATCTCGAGCGTCAGCCGGCCGGAGCACCTGACCCTATTCGAGCGCGGTATCGCCCGCAAGCTCGATCTGGCTTTTGCCGGTCCGCAGAGCGTGCGCCTGGCGCAACTCCTTGAGGACGGGAAG
>DASZFN010001152.1:0-3980 GCA_035939715.1 Gemmataceae bacterium
GCCCTCATCAATCTCAAGGATGAGCTGCTACGCGTGCCGGGAGTTTCCGACGTCGGCATCATGGGCGAACGCGACTACGCCATCCGGATCTGGCTCGACCCGCGGAAACTGGCGTCGCGCGGCATGACCGCCCAGGACGTGGCCAGCGCCGTGCGCAACCAGAGCATCCAGGCGGCAGCCGGGCAGACCGGGCAACCTCCGACCTCCGTGCGACAGACGAGCCAGTTGCCGATCGAAATTCTGGGCCGGCTCAGTACTCCCGAGCAATTCGGCGACATCGTCGTCAAGGTCGGCCCCCCAGACGCCGGCCCAGCCGTCGCGTCCGCGGACTCGGTCGCAGGTGGGAGCGGCACCGACTTACCCAGCTCGACCAGTGCCGCGCCGATCAAAGGTTTCACGCCGGCGAGCAACGCAGACAGCAGCGGGTCGTCGAGCAGTTCGTCAACAAGCCAGTCCTCAAGCAGCGGCGTCACAAGCAGCGGAGGAGCGACCAGCAGCGGCGGCGGAACCAGTGGCGGCGGCGCCAACAGCACCGGCGGGGCGACCGGGATTCGCTTCCCGAGTCAGACGGCGAGCGGCACGTCCAACAGCCTGTCAGCGGACACCGCGGCGGGCGGCGGAGGCGGCGGAGGTGGCGGTGGCGGGGCGAGTGCGGCGCCGGGCGCCGGCAACATGCTGACCACGAGCGCGCTGTCGTTCGACGGCGCGCAGGGGCCGTCCGCGAGCATCGTTCGTCTCCGCGACGTCGCCGACATCGAACTCGGGGCCGCCAACTACAGTCAGTATTCCACCTACGATTTCAACACGGCCGTCGGCCTCAACGTCTACCAGCTACCCGGCACCAACGCGCTCGATGTCGCCGACGCGGTGCGGCAGAGGCTCAAAGAGCTGGAGCCTGGCTTTCCGCCCTGGGTGAAATACGAGGTCGGCTACGATACCACGCCGTTCATCCGCGAGTCGGTCGCCGACGTGAAACGGACTCTGTTCGAGGCGATCGTGCTCGTCGGACTCGTCGTGCTCGTCTTTCTGCAAGACTGGCGGGCCATGATCCTGCCGATGATCGACGTCCCCGTATCGCTGGTCGGCACCTTTGCCATCATGGCGCTCCTGGGGTATAGCCTGAACAACATCTCGTTGTTCGGCCTGGTGCTCGCCATCGGCATTGTGGTGGACGATGCCATTGTGGTGCTGGAGAACGTCGAACGGCAGATGGCCACGGGCCTTGACGCGCGGGCGGCAACCATCAAGGCGATGGAAGAGATCACCGGGCCGATCCTCGCGATCACGCTGGTGCTGTGTGCGGTGTTTGTCCCGTGCGCCTTCATTCCCGGCATCACGGGGCGCTTTTTCCAGCAATTCGCCGTGACGATCTCCGCGTCGATGATCATCTCGGCCGTCAACGCCATGACCATGACGCCGTCGCGGGCCATGCTGATCTTCAAGGCTCGAAATGGGTCCGGCGGTCATGGGCATCGAGCGGAGGCGCTGCCGTGGTGGAGCCTGGGCCTTGCGGGGGGCGCGCTCACGGTTTGGCTGTGGCCGCTGCTGGCCTTTACCCAAAAGCTGGGCTTGCCGGAGCTGCCTCACGGAGAAGAAGTGACGCGCATACCGGACTGGCTGCTTCAGACCTTGCCGCTGGACCCGACGATCCTGCCGCCGGTGCTGACGGAGAGCACCATGCCGACGTGGCTGTACTGGACCATCACCGTCCTTCACGCTCTTCCCGGCATCCTGGCCGGCTTGCTGGCGGGGTGGTTCGTCGTGCGGCCGATGAATGCAATTCTGGGCTGGCTCCTGCGAGGCTTCAATCGTGCCTTCGACGGACTGACCACGTTCTACGCCTGGACCATCGGCCTGGCGCTGCGGTGGAGCGCACTGGTTTTGCCGGTCTACCTTGGGCTGGTCGGTTTGACGTGCTGGGCGTTTACCGCGGTCCCCACGGGATTCATCCCCGAGATGGACCAGGGCCGGCTGATCGCCAGCCTCCAGTTGCCCGATGCCGAGGCGCTGGAGCTCACCAAGGATGTCATGGCCAAGGTGGACAAGATCACTCACGAAAACCCTGGCGTGGCCCACACGATCACCAACGTCGGTTCCGGTGGCGGCGGCAACGCCTCCAACTACGCGTCGATGTACATAATCCTGAAACCGTTCGAGGAGCGGCGCAGCCCCGACCGGAGCGCCGCGGCAATCATCAAGCAGCTCAAGGCCGCCTGGGATCAGCAGATCCCGGAGGCCAAAGTCACCGTCAACGGCGCGGCGCCGATCCCGGGCCTCAGCCAGTCCGGGGGTTTCAAGCTGGTCGTGGAAGACCGTGGCGGGCTAGGTTTGCAAGCCTTGCAGCAACAGACCGACACGCTGACGACGGAGTTGGCCCGACAGCCCGGCCTGAACAACGTCGTCACCAATTTCCGGCCGCACACGCCGCAACTGCTTTTGCACGTGGACCGGGACAAGGTCGAAGCCTTTGGCGTGCCCCTGTCGGACGTCAATCAGACGATGCAAATGTACCTCGGCTCCTCGGGGGCGGGCAATTTCGATGCCTTTGGCCGGACCTGGCAGGTCACCCTCCAGGCCGCCGGGGAATATCGCAACAACGTCGAAGACATCGGTCAGCTCCAGGTGCGAAACAACAAGGGGCAGATGGTTCCCCTTGGCGTCCTGATCAATCTGGTTCCCCAGGATGGGCCCCTGTCGCTTCAGCGCTACAACCTCCACAGCGCCGCCTCCATCACGGGCAACCTGGCGCAGGGCGTGAGCTCCGGGGAGGCGATCAGCAACATCGAAGCGACGGCCGAGCGGACGCGGCAGCCGGGAATGGGCACGGAGTGGACCGAACTGATGTTTCTACAGATCCGGGCCGGCAACACCGCCCTTTTTGTCTTCGCCCTGGCGGTGCTGTGCGTCTTTCTCGCCCTGGCGGCGCTCTACGAAAGCTGGACCATGCCCCTCGCGGTCATTCTGGTGGTGCCCATGTGTCTCCTTTGCGCGCTGGCGGGAGTGTGGGCCACGAAGGACTCGGTCAACATCTTCGTGCAGATCGGCCTGGTGGTCCTGGTAGGGCTGACGTGCAAGAACGCCATCCTGGTCGTCGAGTTCGCCCAGCAGTTGCACCGGGGCGGCAAAGCGCGCGCCGAGGCAGCCGTGGAAGCGTCTCGCTTGCGCCTCCGGCCCATCACGATGACATCCTTCGCCTTCATTCTGGGGGTTGTGCCGCTCGTCCTGGCCACAGGCGCGGGATCGGAGATGCGCCGTTCGCTGGGGACGGCCGTGTTCAGCGGCATGATCGGCGTGACCATGTTCGGCGTTTTCCTCACCCCGGTATTTTTCTTCGTCATCCAGGGATTTGGCGAGAGCCGATGGTTCAGTGGCCTGCGCATTCGGAAAGTGGCGTCGTGGCTTTTGGGCGGCGCCCATCGACGATGGTGGTCCGAATGACACAGATTTGAACCACAGAGGCACAGAGAACACAGAGAGGAGAGGGAGACAATCATGAGCGAAGAGCGCGATCCGGTTACGCAAGAAGTGATTGGGGCGGCGATCGAAGTGCATCGAATTATGGGGCCAGGTTTGTTGGAATCCGTGTACCAGCGATGCCTCGAGCGCGAGTTGAAGCTGCGAGGCATGTCGTTCATTTCCCAGGCGAGGCTGCCGCTGCTTTACAGGGGTGAGCCCTTGGGGGACGACATGATCATGGATTTCTACCTCCCATCCGTGCTGGTGGTGGAGTTGAAGGCCGTCGAAAAGTTAATGCCAATTCACGACGCCCAACTCTTGACCTATCTTCGACTCAGCCAGACCCACGTTGGTCTACTCATCAACTTCAACGTCCCCCTGCTCAAAGACGGCATCAAACGTCTGGTGGTATGACCTCTTCTCTTCTCTGTGTCCTCTGTGCCTCTGTGGTTAAAAGTCCAGGTTAAAGGGGCTGCCATGATTTCGCGTTTCTTCATCGATCGCCCCATTTTTGCCACCGTGAT
>DASZFN010001153.1:0-27348 GCA_035939715.1 Gemmataceae bacterium
GTGCAGCTGTCAAAGGATTCAGGGTTTTCTACAGAGCAAGTTGCGTCCCCTTTTTCTAGGAGATTTCTCATGTTGCACCTGGCCGTCATTCTGCTTTTTCCATGGGCAAATTCTGGTAGCTGGGTAGCGCAACCACCTCCACCCAAGGCGGCTGCGGCGGCCTTGCCGGCGCCGATGACCCTGACCGCACGGCAGGACCACCAACTGATGCTGGAGCAACTGAAAATCCCCGCCTCAGTCATGCGTCGGGGGCCCGACGGCATGAATCGCAATGCACCCAACTATCAGAACACCGACGAAGCCAGGGCCAATCCCTGGCCGCAGCTGCCGGAAATGATGGTCACCAAGAACAGGCAGCCCGTGACCACTCCGGAACTGTGGTGGAAAGTGCGCCGTCCCGAGATCGTGGAGTACTTCGATGCCGAGGTCTACGGTCGAGTGCCCAGGGATGTGCCGAAGGTCACCTGGGAGGCGGCCCCGCCCGATGATGGTCGAGGCGGGGGCCGCGGCTTTGGTGGGGGAGGCGGCAACCCCACGGTACCAACTATCACCAAGCGGCTCGTCGGCCGCGTTGACAATTCCGCGTATCCCGCCATTACGGTAACCATCCGGCTGACACTCGTCCTTCCGGCCAAGGCCAACGGTCCTGTGCCGGTCATCATGGATTTCGGCGGCGGCGGCGGGCAGCGGCAGTACCTGGCCAGGGGCTGGGGCTATGCCTTTCTGAATCCCAACAGCATCCAAGCGGACAACGGCGCCGGTCTGACCCGCGGCATCATCGGCCTGGTGAACAAGGGACAGCCGCGCAAACCCGAGGACTGGGGCTCGCTGCGGGCCTGGGCCTGGGGCGCCAGCCGTGCGCTCGATTACCTCGAAACCGACCCAGCCGTGGATGCCAAGCAGGTCGGCATCTCCGGCCTGTCGCGCTATGGAAAGGCCGCCCTGGTCGCCATGGCCTACGAACCGCGTTTTGCCATCGCCCTGGTAGGCTCTTCCGGTGAGGGCGGAGCGAAGTTGCACCGTCGCTACTGGGGCGAGCAGGTGGAAAACCTGACCGGCAGCGGGGAATACCATTGGATGTCCGGCAGCTTCTTGAAATACGGCGGCCCGCTGGCGCCGTGCGACCTGCCTGTCGATGCCCATGAGCTGATCGCCCTTTGCGCACCGCGACCCACATTCATTAGTTACGGCGCCTCGACGGGCCCCGGAGCGGAGGGCACCTGGGTGGATCAAAAGGGCAGCTTCATGGCGGCGGTCGCCGCCGGTCCCGCCTACAAGTTGCTGGGTACGAAGGACCTGCGCGCCACCACCATGCCGCCGGTCGAAACGGCGCTGGTGGACGGTGAGTTAGCCTGGCGCATGCACAAAGGCGGGCATACGACGGGTCCCAACCTGGACACGTTCGTAACCTGGGCCGCGCGCTACATCAAGAACAGTTCGAGTCCTGCCAACGATCGCCCAGATTAATGAGCGCATCGCGCGCCTGGCCGATGGCAAGAAGGTCCGTTATCTGAACATCAACAACTCCCCCGCATCAACGTCCTGCACTACGCCGGCCGGATTGAGTATCGCCGCCGTCTCCTTTGCGGGAATCGCCCGCACTTCGTTACCCACTGCTAAACTGTTGGAATCCAGAATACTGGCACTGAGGAGGTCGGCGCTGGTAAATGACTGCAAATGAACTGGGGCAAAGACAAACGGGTGGAAGCATTGGCCGCCGCAAACGAATCATCGGGACGAGTGTAACCGCTCTCCAGCGGGGGCCGAAAACTTGCCCTAGAAAATGACCGCCAATCCCACACGACCTGGGGAAAAAGTTGTCAGGCGACGCGAGGCTGGCTATGCGGGCGCCGGTGCGCGTGCGGGCACCGTCTCTCCGGGTGCGCGTTGCCGCAGATAGTCAGACATGGGCGGCGGCTCCGAAGAACGCGGCCACTAGCCCGGACAGTAAGGCTGCCGAGGCGGCTGCGGCGAGAAATCCAACCAGCCGGGCACTTCTCCTGCTTAGCAGTTTGGAGAGAGACCCAAAAGACCCCAATCCTGGCAAGTATCCCGCAACAAGCCCAAGTCCACAGCACTGGACTGTTTCCAGGTCAAAAAGCGAGTAAACGCCTGGCACGAGGCGGAGTGCTACAAAAGCCAGCCCAGCCGAGCCCCCGACGGCTCCTCCAAGAAGAAGAACCATGTTGTCAGTCCAAGTAACGTGAGGTTCACTCAAATTGGATTGACAGTTAGGCATTTTACCCTACCGGATCTCTTTCGCAGCCGAACTATTGGTCCTTGCCGACAAGTCAGTCAGCAAAGCACCATCATGGCTTCCGGGCGACCCGCACGTTAGGGTTCGCCCGGCCGGGGTCGGGGGCGAAGTGGTCGTAGTAGCGGTAGAGGGCAGTGACATCGGGATCTCGTTCCCGGCTGCCGTCGTAGATGACATAGGTGTGCAGCAGCCTGCCGCCTTGCCGTTGCAGCTCGTCGCGAATCAAACCTCGCGTCTGGCCTGAGTAGAAGCTATCGTCGAGAAGGATAAAGTCCGGCCCCGAGCCGCGCTCCAGCTTTTGCCCTACATACCAGAGGTCGTCCATCGGCGCCGTCGTGCGCAGGCCGCCCGTAACCAGAAGAAGGCCGATGCCAAAGGCGTTGTGGAGAAACATACCGAAGCGACCGGTGCTGACGGGGGCGGCGCCCGGGAAGGTCCTTGCGAAGGGGACCGCGCCGTGCGGATCCGGCACGACCAGGGCCCGCGCCAGGAATTCTTGAACGACCGGCCAACCCCGCGGCGACCGCCAGGTGGCGTCGAGGTGGTCGAAGAAAGTGACGCCGCCCACGTGCCGGTTCAGAAGCTCTTCGACAATCTGGTTTACGAGATTGGACATCGGGAGATCTCATCACAAGAATTTGCCTGCCAGGGCATTTCGACCCAGCGGTGAGCTTGACCAGGGGAAGGTCAGGCCGTGTTGCCGGTCGCCCGGCCGCGCAACAAGGAGCGCACTTCCATCAAAAGCTTGCCCAGTTTGTTTTCTCCGGTGCCGTCCGCGCCACGTCCCCAGTAGTAGTCGTCGGGGGCGTCCTCCATCAGTTCCTCGTCCCCCGTTGTCAGCAACGCCTCGCTAAGAGAGGGGTGCGTTTCGAACTTTTTCAGCACCGCCTCTTGCATGATCCTGTCCTTGACGGCGTCCCAGTCGGCGCGGACGGGCCGGCTGCCATCGTGGGCCAGCCATTTGGCCAGCCACGGGCCCAGCGCCTGCCGGATCAGCTCCTCGTGCTCCGTGCCGGCGAACTTCTGCGCCTGATAATAGTGCTCGACGGTAGGCCAGACCACTCCCTTCATCTCGATCGCGTGCGGCGAGAAATTGGACAGCCAGCCGAACGCATCCCGTTTCAGGTAGAAGAGGATGGTCATGGGCCTTCACCTGCATCGGCTACCTGCCCGCGAGAACATGCCGCGCTGATCAGGATTGAAAAGAGACTCTAGGGCGAGGCAAATCTCAAATTGCCGACCTCACAGGATCGTCAAACTCCAAGTTGCCCATGGAGCCCTTCTTTTCTTCCGGGGTGAGCAGCAACAGCATGCTGATATCCCTTGCACGTCCTCGGGCAATGTGGCGAGGAATCGCCAGACGTTCGCATGGCGCTCTGATTTTCGAGACCCTTGAACGCCGGATCAACAATCCGGATTCGTACCGATACGGGGTTCTGCCGGTACACATCGATTTGGGCGCGAGGATTGGCTATCTCGTATTCCCGCAACGCGTCGATAATCTTTTTGATAATTGCATCCGCGCGGCCGCGCGGAATTTTGATGGCCATCTTCTAATCCTCCCGTGCCCAGATCAGAATTTCTCCTGACGCCGCGATGCATTCGGTCTTCACTTTTCGATGGCATGCGCCTGGAAGCGCGCGATCTCTTCTTTCAGCTGGTTGATCATCCTGGTCAAGGAGCGCAGCGAGAGTTCATGCGCGCGCGGATTGTCGCGCGGCTCGGTTCGGGCCGCCGCCAGGCGTTCTTCAAGGACGCGCAGTTTGCCGCGCGTTACTTCCAGTTCACGCTCATCCTTCAATCCCATAGTTTCACCTCGATCATAATAGCCATTCTCGTCGAATTCTGGGATCATTTGGAATCAAGACGCTTAGATGCCTGTGCGCGCTAACTCCAGGATGCGATCCTCGGGGACTTGCTCCGTGGCTATCAAGCAGGGCTCCGTGTGCACGGCGAGGACTTCCTTCTCGCGAAGCAAGTAAAACTGGCCCCTCTCCTGTCCCGGCAGCTTGGCCGCCGCGTCCACGCGGGCGGCCTCGAGCATCGGGCGCAGCTTCTTGATGGCGTTTTCTTCCTTGACGCGGCCGACCAGCCAGGTGCGGATCTGGTCGCGGCACTTGTAGTCAAAATCACCGGGGCTCTGCGTCGCCAGGAACAGGCCCACTCCCTTGGAACGGGCCCGCCGCAACAGATTTTCCATCGGCGCTTTCGTGGCCGGTTGCCGTGTGGCGGGAAGGTACTGGTCCGCCTCGTCGAACAGGAGTACGGCTTGAAGGCGGTCGGGGGACGGGTGCTTGCTCGCCCAGCGATCGAGCGCGATCAGGAACTGGGCTAACCAGAAATCCACTGCCGCCTGGTCGCCGAGGAATTGCGTGTTGATGATGCTCAGGCGTGTCTTGCCGGAGCCGGCCGGGTCACGCTGACCGAGGAGGGCGTCCATGTCCAGCACTTCGCTGCCTGGATCGTCCAGCAGCCGCCGGCGTTGCAAAATCAGGGTGAGCAGATCTTCGGCCAGGCGGCGGTAATGACGGTCCTCGAAGCCATCCACGGCCAGAAGAGCGTCGTCGCGATTCTCCACCAACTCCTTCAGGTCGCGCACGTTGATCGCGCGCCCCGGCATGGCAGCGAGCACCTCGATGGCCTTGCCCAGAATGGCCAGCTTCGGGTCCGGGGCACGCAGTTTGTAGCCCATCATGCCGGCCAGCGAGGCCGCCGCGTAGCCGGCGATTTGTTCCCGTTCCGTTGCCGGGAGCTGTGCCAAATCGGCGGGCGCTACCGGCAGGGTGAGCGATCGGCCGTTGGCATTGCCCGGCGTGAACAGGGCCACAGCAATGCGCTCCCTGAGCTGCGCCCGCCTTTGGGCGCGCGCGGCGTCGGGCAGAATCGCGCTCCAGGCGTCTGGATCGGCATAGCGAGACAGGTCTCCCTTGCGGTCGATAAGCACCGCGGGAACGCCGGACAACAGAAGCTGTTCGATGAGCGCGAGGGCCGCCGTGGTCTTGCCGCTGCCTGATGCACCAAGGAAGGCGGCGTGCATGGTCAGCTCTTGCAGCGCAATGGTGACCGGGGTCGAGCTCATTCCGCGTGTGTGGCCGAGGAGCAAGGCGGTGTCCCGTGGCAAAGAGGGTGGCGGTGCACCGTCTGGTTTTTTGGGAGCAGGCGGCGCCGGAGGGCGTAATGGCTCGGATGCTTCATGGTTTGACGGCTGCGTGATCGGTTGCGCAGCTACGAGCTTATCCAGGGCCAGGATGCCGCGCAGGGCGGGGACGCTGCTCAGCGGCCGGCTTTGTTTCTGCCAGGGGGTGAAAGCGGCATCGCCCTGCCGAGCCTTTTGGAAGGCTCGGAACGCCGCCATGGTTCGCCAATCGGCATTTTCGACGACCTTCCTGCGCCAGCGTCCTTTCGGTTCAATCAAGGTTGCGATGTGATTGCCTACTTGCGTCTTGGGCCCGGGGAATGCGGTCGAGCGGACGAGCGCAGCGGGCGTCTCGCCGGCGCGCTTCACGACTTCATCGACTTGCTTGGCCAGACCATTTCCCTGTGCCCCGCGGTCACACACGGCGACCAGCAGTTTTTCCACGACGTTACCCGGGCCGTGGGTTTCAACTGGGATGAAGCGCTCGTCGTGGTCAGCCCCGAAGTAGATGCCGTTCGGCATCTCCGCCGACAGAAAACGTATGCTCACAGCCAGTAATTCGCCAAGTTGCGCTTCAGCCAAGACGGGCAGTTGAAAGGCGGCCAGAAAATCGTTCCACCCCTGATCGCGCTCGATCGACGGCGCGGCGGGCGAAGCTTGTGCGGGGGCAATCGCCTCAGGCTCCAGCCAGCGGCCCGACCGGACGCAAAGCTCGCGATGCTGGCGGCAGAAGTCGAGCACGTCTCGCGTCCGCAACCCGCTCAAGGGTTTCAGCTGCTGCGATGTGTAGGGAAACGTGGGAGATTGCAAGTCGGGACGGAGGCCGGCTTCGTCGTAAAGAACTTCCAGCCGCTGGGCGACCATAAGCTCAATTTCCTCCGGCGAGCGATGACTCAAAAGCCGGATCGGCTGGGGATCGCGTTCGAGCCGGTCGAGCTTTGGCTGCGGAAGAGACGGACGGGCGAAGTCAAACATGTTGTCCAGGCAAGCGACCACGATGACGGCATTGGGCACAGCGTCGCTAATATCTATCAGCGTATTGACGCCCCGGCGAAACAATTCCCAGCGCTCCGCCTTTTCCTGGATGAGCGTCTGATCGACGATCTCTTCGAGCTGATCCACGCACAACACCAGCGCCGCCTGGTGAATGACCGCCATGAGCTTGCCCAGACCCGCAATGGTTTTCAGCGGCATATGCTCTTGCGGCCGGGGCACGAGGTCCCCAAGCATCGCTCGGTCGTAACCAGACAGATCTTCGCAGCGCAGCCACTTGAGCACGCGCGGTCGGATGCGTCCATCGGTCGATGACAGGTAAAGCACGGCGCGGATTAGATCGATATCGATGCCGTCGAAGCGCGGTTCCTGGACGACCAGGTCGACCACGCGATCGACGAGCTGGGCCAGCTGGTCGGGCTCGATCAGGTCATTGCACAGGACCTGGCGCTCGTCCGCGGACACGACCTCCAGCACATCCAGCAGCCCGTGGGCGAGCCGGGTCAAAGCGGATGCCGGGTTGGGATGCAGGAACGGTTGCTCCAGGGCGTCGATCAGGTTGCTGAGAGCATAGCGGGCATAGTTGTCGGCCCGGCTGGTCATCTGCATGTAGCCGTAGTAGCCCGTGCCGCTGGCATGGGTCTCGTTACGGAAGGCGCGCATCAGGTGCGTCTTGCCGCTGCCTGCCTCGCCGAGCAACAACAACGTCTTGCCGAATGCGGGCGGCGTGGGCGAGGCCGCCCGGCTCAGCAAACCGGCAAAAGCGATTCGCGCCTCGCTGTGAATCGAGGGTACATCGAACGGGTCCGGCGTCCAGATCTGGTTCGAGTAGACGATGGCGCTGAAGACTTCCGGCGCTCTGGGGTTGCAGAAAGCGGACAAGAGAGCGTCGGCCGAAGTGGTGCGCTGGGCAACAACGTTCATGACAACTTCCCATCCACGAGGATAAGGTGAAACACGGCATTGAGGTAAGGGGTTTCCGATTCGGCCACGTCGCCGGGCTCCATCAACTGCACGAGATCGGCCCGGCTCAGTGTCAGCAGCCGGCGCGCGTTTGCCTCCACCAGCTTGCTCTTGAAAGCCGGTAAGTCCAGGCGCGGAAATCCGGGCTCGTCGCGGAGCCGTTTCCAGACGTGGCTGATGAACACCTTGTTATCGCCGACCCGGCCCGTCGGGCAGTCGCGTGCGGCGGCGCGCACGGTGTTGGCGAACGTTTCGAGCTCGAACTCGGCTGCCGGGGATTCGCTTGCAACGGATTCGTGGTCGGGAGAATCCCCCCAACCGGCCAGGACCGTGTCGCGCAGGCCATCGAGTCCGCCGCGCGTCGCTCCCAGTAAAATCCGCGGCACTTGCCTGGCCAAATCGCTGGGTTTCAACGGCTGGGACTCGCCCAGGAGCCGGCTCAGAGCCTGGGCTTTGAGGTCCGCCAGCGAACTGAGCTGGGGAAAGCCAAGTTCCTTGCACGCCAGCGCCTCCAGGACGTTACTGAGACTGGCGTCCGCGGCGACAGGCAGTTGAAAGCGCCGTCGAAGCAATAGCGCCGCCAGGGCATCCGCCCGTTGGATGCGCTTGCTTGCACCTGGCTCTGTCGAGGATATGTCAAGGGCCTTCCGCAAGAGGTACCGGGCCTTGATGGTTTTCCAGGTGGCTCGCGGAGGCAACTCCTTTATCCCGAGAAAAGCCAACGCCTGGCTTTGACCGTTGTCGCTGAGGCGAAGGGACTTTTCTTGCAGAAGCCCCTCCGTTTTGAGGCGCGCGGTAACCTCGCCCCATTGCTCCGTGGACGGCGGACGCCGGAAGAACTTATCAAGATCCGCACGCACTTGGCCTGGAGACGGTGGACGTTTTGAAGGAGGCAGGAGACGAACCAGTAGAAGATCACTAAGCAGGCCAGGAGGACGCGTGCCTAGGGCAGCAACCGCAGCGCTCATGGAACGGATCTCCCTGAACTGAAGGTCGAGAAGTCTCCAACAGATGGTACCCGCGCTCAAGTCGGTGGCAAGAAAAAAAAGCACAACGGGAAATGTCGCCCGCAACGGATGTAACGATGGCGCCGAAAAGACCACCTGCCCAGGCTTTTTACGACGGCAGCTTATTGCTCAGCGGTGCGGTTTCGCGGTATGATACTTCCATCGCATCTCCCGGTGGGGGCATTCGGTGGAACTGGAAGACCTGAAACAGGCGGTCCGCGCTACGGATCCGGCAGCCTTGCTGGTTCCGCCCCGCGTGCTGCGCCGCATTCTCCAGGAAGAGTACAAGGCGCCGCATCTGCTCGTGCAGGTGCCGCACGAGCGCTGCTACTACTTTGATCGGGAAGTGCTCTTTCGTTATGTCGAGCAGGATGAACTGGATCTGCCGCCGGACCACTTGCTACCGTCCACGGTTATTCTGCTGGCACGGCCGGACGAGGCCCTGGAAAAGCAGGATCGGGCGGCCATCCTTTCACGCTACTGGCGGCTGCTGTTTCACGTTCATGTCCATCTCGCCCTGGACGAGCGGCACCAGGAAGGCAACTTGACCCAGGCCGACGTCCGCGCGCGCATCGAGCAGATCGGCCGCACCGAGTTTGAAGAGATCCGCGCCGTCCTCCAGGAGGAGCGCGATCTCCTGGAGCCGGCGGACGACCTCGCGGTTTACATCGAGTTTGCCGCCGTCTACCTGGAGCTGCGCTACTTCCGCACCAACCTGCGGGCCACGTATTTTCCCGCGATCAGCGATTTTGCCGCCATCGACCAGATTTTGGCCAGGGACGTCGATGGCGACGCCATCTTCGCGCGCACTCGTCTTCCGGGGGCCCCGGACCCGGTCATTCAGACCGACACCAGCTCCGACGAGTCGCATGACTATTACTGGCGGCTACAGCGCCACGCCGACCGCGCCGTGGCCGAGGGGGACATTGTCCGCGCCGCCATCCTGCGCACCAAGGCGGCGCGCGTCGCGCCTGCCGCGCTCACCCGGTCCACGCGCGACAGCGCCGTGCGCGACGTGGGCGTGCTCACCGCCAACTTGCAGGACGCCCTCAAATTCAGCGGCGAAGAACTGCAACAGTGGCTGCAGGTGCTCCCTTCGCTCCTCGACAAGTCCGACCAGGGCAACTGGCCGGTCGAAGCCAAGCTCCTTTACGACTTGCAAGAAGTGTGCATGGAGCATCAGCGCAAGTCGTTCGCCCTGGATCTCGTGGAATGGGTGGTCTCGGCCGGTCGGCGGCCGATCAAGCGGCCGCTCACCAGTTTGCAACTGGTGCGGAGCATCCAGCACCTGCGCACCGCCGCGCAGCGCTTGACCATGGCGCGTATCTCGGACGACGACCGCCAACGGCTGGGCCGGCTGTTGCAGTCCGCCTCGAATCTTACCGAAGAGCGCCTGCGCGAGCGCTTCCGGCCGATCCTGCGCGACGCCTTTCACGACGTTGGCTTGGTGGCCGCCAATCCGCCGGAGCAGGTGGCCTTGCAGAAAATGATCGAGGAACTGCTCGACCGCATCTCGGAATACGGCTTCTTCACCTTCGCCGATTTGCGCGACACCGTCTCGCGGAACCGGCTCAAGCTGCCCGACCTGCAGGATCCGGTTTCCTACTGGCGCGGCGACCCACTCCTCTGGCTCGATCGCCGCCTGGCCACGCTCATGGAAGGGGTCTATCACCGCGGCGAGTTCTACCTGAGGTGGCTGGAGCGCGGCAGCTCCCTGTTTTTCGGAACCGACATCGGCCGCTTCCTTACCCGCCATGTGGTGCTTCCCTTTGGCGGGGCGTTTGCCATCGTCGTGACTCTCGAAATCTGTGTCATGCATTATTTCCAGCAGGCTCCCGCCGCGGCTGAAGAGGTGGCGCGACAGGCAACCGTTTTGCCGTCAGTGCCGATGCTTCATCCGGCCATGCTGTCCCGCGCTACCGAGACTGCCGGACACAGCTTGCTCTTGCCCTGGTACACGTTTTTGCCGCTCGGCGTATTCCTCTGGTTGCTCATGCATGTGCCCGGGCTGCGCGAATTCTTCCGCCAGGTCGGCCACTGGAGCTATCGCTGTCTGCGCCTCGTCTTTTACGAGATCCCGGTGCGGCTCTATCGGCTGCCGTGGCTGCGCAGCATCTTGTCCAGTTGGCCTTTCCTGCTCCTGTTCTGGTATGGCATCAAACCGCTGGCCGTGTCCGCCGCCATCTGGCTTTGCTTTCCGATGACGCGCGGGCCAACCAGCGCGGTGGCCACTTTTATCCTTGTGGACGTGCTGCTGAACTCCCGTTTCGGCTACGCGGCCAGTGAAGCGCTCGTTGAGTCCGTGGCCATGGTTTACGGCTGGGTCCGCTTCGAGTTCCTCCAGGGAGTCGTGCGCTGGGTCGATCTGTTCTTCAAGCAGGTCACCAAGGCGGTGGAGTCGCTCCTCTACAGCGTGGACGAATGGCTGCGTTTTCGCAGCGATGAGGGCCGGCTCACGCTGGTGGTGCGCGCCGTGGCGGGAGTGTTGTGGTTTCCCATCGGCTACCTGATCCGGCTTTACTTCGTGACCTTGATGGAGCCCACGCTAAACCCGATCAAGCTGCCGATCTCTTCGCTGGCGTTCAAGTTCATGTGGCTCATACCGCTGTACCGGGAGGCCTTCGCACCGGAAGCCCAGATCGAACGCCTCGGGCCGCACACTGGCCCGGTGATCGCCAGCATGCTGACCTATGGCGTGATCATTCCGACGCTCTGGCTCCTGCCCAGCGCCGTGGCCTTTTTCTTCTGGGAAATCCAGGAGAACTGGCGGCTGTTCCGCGCCAATCGGGCGCCGCGTCTGAAGCCGGTGGTGATCGGCCGTCATGGGGAAAAGATGCCGCAGCTCCTGAAGCCCGGCTTTCACTCGGGCACCGTGCCCACGCACTTCGCCCATCTCCGCCATGCCGAGCTGGCCGCCTACCACGACGGCAACTGGCGCTCCGCGCGTACCTATCGCCAGGCCCTTCGCGAGGTGGCGCGGTCGCTGCAGCTCTTTATCGAGCGTGAGTTCATCGCTCTCCTCAAACAAAGCAAGAGTTGGCCCGACCCGCCCATCTACGTCGCCCAGATCGTGTTGTCCTGCAATCGCATTCGCGTGGAGCTGGGCCACGGCACTTTTCCCAACCAGTCGCTGTGGCTGGCCTTCGAAGAGCATTGCGGCTGGCTCATTGCCAGCATTGCCGAACCCGGCTGGCTCAAGCAGCTGGATGCGGAACCACGGCAAGTCCTGACCTCGGCGCTGGCCGGCCTCTACAAACTTGCCGGCGTCGATCTGATCCGCGAACAGCTCACGGCAGCCTTGTCGCCTCACGTTCCGGGTTACGACATTACCGATCATTGCCTGGTGATCCGCGAAGATCATCTGAACGGCAAGATGATCGCCTACGACCTTCGCGAACCCTATGACTTGCTGACCCCCTTGCACCGCAACGGCGAACTTGTCAGCCGCGGCCCGACGCTCGACGCCAAGGAGCTGTTCTTCTCCCGGCGGCCGATCACGTGGGATCAATGGGTCGAGTGCTGGGAGCTGGACGCCGAGGGCAAGGGCCATCCCCGCCTGCTCGCCGATGGCTTGCCCATCCTACCGGCCGAACCGACGTTGAAGATGTCGCAGTTCACCATTCAACGATCGTAATCCCCGCAGTGCTGTTCCTCGCGAACTCTGCCTGGGCACGCACTGACCGCGAGACTCCGCCTCGCGAGGCAGAGCCTCGCGAACAGGCGGTTCCCAGGCAGAGCCTGGGAACCAGGACTTACCAGGACTTTTTTTTATTGAGCCGCGATTTCCTGCTTGCTTTGCGCGCTGCTCAGGAGAAGATAATTACTGCTTGGGAGAGTCTCCTGTACTGAGGTCTCGTTTTCAGGAAAGGAAACACACATGCTGCGAAAGACCTATGTTGGACTGGCCGCCCTGGCCGCCGCCGTGCTCTTGGCCGGCTCGGTGGCGGGCGCCGATCTCAACGCCAGCTTGAAGCAAGGCGTCCCGGATTTGAAATCAGCGGGCCCTCTCGCCTTCGGGCCGGAAGGTCTCCTATTTGTGGGGGACACGAAGGCCGCGGCCATCTTCGCCATCGACACCGGCGACCGTAGCCCCAGCGCCGCGGCCGGCCCGCTCAAGGTGGAGGGAATCGACGGCAAGATCGCCTCCATGCTGGGGACGACCGAGAAAGACATCACGGTCAACGCGCTGGCTGTGAACCCGGCTTCCGGGAACGCCTATCTATCCGTGTCTCGAGGAAAGGGTCCGGAAGCGCTGCCGGCCATCGTGAAGGTGGACCGCGAGGGGAAGGTCGGGGAATTCGCGCTCAAGGATGTGAAGTTTGCCAGGGCGGAATTGCCGAACCCCGCCCCAGGAGGGAAACGCAAGGAATCAATCACGCACCTGGCTTATCTCGACGGCAAGGTCTACGTTTCCGGGCTATCCAACGAGGAGTTTTCCTCTCGTTTCCGTGCCATTCCTTTCCCGTTCGCCGAGGTGGCGCCGGGCACCAATGTGGAGATTTTTCACGGCTCGCACGGCAAGCTTGAAACCAACTCGCCGATCCGCACGTTTGCTCCCTACGAGATCAACGGCGAGTCGTTCATCCTGGCTGCCTACACCTGCACGCCGCTGGTGAAGATTCCGGTCGCGAAGCTGCAACCGGGGGAGCGCGTCACGGGCACGACCATTGCGGAACTGGGCAACCGCAATCGCCCGCTGGACATGATTGTGTACAAGAAGGACGGCAAGAACTTCATCCTCATGGCCAACAATTCCCGCGGCCTCATGAAGATCACGACGGAGAACATCGACAAGGTCGAGCCCATCACCGAGCACGTGCGCGACAAGGCCGGGCTCACGTATGAAACCATCCAGGGGGTCAAGGGCATCGAGCATCTCGATCAATTCGACAAGGATAACGCCCTGGTGCTCATGCGCAACGAAAACGGGCTGAGCTTGCAGACGATGCCTCTGCCCTGATCGGCTTGCATCATGAGCAGAATTGTCTTGCTGTCGTTGTGCTTGCTTTTGCCCGGCATGATGGGATGCGGCTCCGGAAAACGCGCGAGCCGCATCCCTTCTCCGCCGCCGGGCGGTGCCGTCAGCGTCGCTCCTCCCCGCTCGGCCGTGCGGCCGCCGGTCGTTAGAACTACTAAACCTGCAAAGTCCACGCGTCCGTCGAAAGCACCCGAGATTCGGCTGAATCAGCAAACACTTAGCTTTGAGGTATTGAATCTGAAGCGGGCAGACCTGGATAAACTTGCCAAGGCAAGCCTTACCCAGGAGCAATGGCAGGGCCTGTTCAGCGTATACGTCAATTCCGAATCGCCCACGCCAGCGGGCGATCGCCCGGCAGTGCTCGGCTCCTATCAAGTCGACGGCAAAGTGCTGCGCTTCGTGCCGAAATACCCGCTGACAGCCGGCCTGAGCTATCGGGCCGTCTTCAATCCGGCCAACCTGCCGGACCATGCCGCTGGCGAAAAAGCCATAGTCACCTCGCTGGCCCTGGCCAAGGCGGCGCCGGCCGCGGACACGGTCGTTCAGCAGGTCTACCCAACCGCTGACAGGCTGCCCGAAAACCAGCTCAAGTTCTACATCCATTTCTCTGCCGCCATGAGCCGCGGCGAGTCGTACCGTAATATCCATTTACTCGACGCGGCCGGCAAAGAGGTTGATCTGCCATTTCTTGAATTGGCAGAAGAGTTGTGGGATCCGGAAGGGAAGCGCTTCACGCTTTTCTTCGATCCAGGCCGCATCAAACGCGGGCTTAAGCCGCGCGAGGAAGTGGGACCGGCACTAGAAGAGGGTAAGAGCTACACCCTGGTTATTGATCGCCAATGGCAAGATGCCCAGGGAAGTCCCTTGAAACAATCCTTCCGCAAGGCCTTTTCCGTTAGCGCTCCTGACGACCGGCAGCCGGACGTCAATACCTGGAAAATCCAGCCCCCGCCGGCTGGCTCGAGCAAGCCTTTGCTAATCGTCTTTCCCAAGCCGATGGATCAGGCGCTCCTGGAGCGGACGATTGCGCTCCTCGATGCCACCGGCCAAAAAGTCGCCGGCACGATTGCCGTCGGCAAAGAAGAAAAGTCCTGGCAATTCAAGCCACAGAAACCGTGGCAAGCCGGCAAATATGTACTCAGCGTGGACAAAACTCTGGAAGATCTTGCCGGCAATAGCCTGGCACACCCGTTCGAAGTCGATGAGTTCCATCCCATTCAAAAGCAGGTGAACGCCGAACTGGCCAAGCTTCCCGTGGAGATTCGCTAGTTGAGTCCGGGCGCCTGGTGTTTGGAGAAACGGCGCATGCCGGCGGGCAAGATCAGCAGAGCGCCGATCAGAGCCAGCAGGATCAGGTAGGTGGCGGCATCCATCCTCGGCACGACCACACCGTGCACGTTGTAGCCGGCGCTGAAGACATCGCTGATCTGCCGGCCGTCGCGCCAGATGCTGATGTCGATGTCGCGGGAGGTGCCGTCGTCGTCCTGGCGCAGACTCGGGAAGGTCACCTGGTAGGTCGTCTGCAGCTCCCGGGCCAAATCCTGGTAGATGCTCTTGAGCTGAGTGACATCGCGGGCCGGGAAATACTTGCCGTTGGTGTCCTCGGCGAGCTTCTTGAGGGCGGCCTCGTCAATGCCATCGTCATGGAGTTGAATGGAGAGATTCTCGAAGATCTCGTAGAGGGCCTGGCGGTTGCGGGCGTGGTGATAAGTGCCGCCGGTCTGCTCGGCCATTTTGCGCATGACCTTTTCGTCTAATTCGCCGGGCCGGCCGAGGCCGAGCATGTGCAGCGGAATCTCGGCCCGGCGCGCGGCGGTAATCACCTGTTCCACGCGACGGCCCCCCGGCTTGTTGTCCTGGCCGTCCGTCAGGACCACCACGGCACGCTTGCCTTCGGGGCGGGTCGCGGCCAGTGTCTCGACCGCCTCATAAGTGGCGTCGAAGAGAGCCGTTTGTCCGCCGGCGCGCAGATCGCGGATGCCGTCCTTCAGCGCGCGCTTGTCCGAGGTGAAGGGCTTGGCTGGGTCTGGCTCGTCGCTGAATGGCAGCAAGGTGGTGCGCGCGCCCGGCCGCATGATGTCGACAAAACGGCTCGCTGCCTGCCGCAGCGCCTGGATCTTGCTCACCTCATCGGTGTCGTCCGCCGGGTCGTCCATGCTGCCGCTGCAATCGAGCACGAGCACGCTGGTGACGGGGGTATTCCGGCCCGGCTCGCCGACGCCGATGGTGTAGATGGCCACGCCGGCGGCATTGGCTTCGCGGATGACATCCTGCATGCCGCGGCGGCTGTTCAAATCGACGCCGTCGGTTAGAAGCAAAACGGCTCTGCGCCCACTCATGTCACGGAGCATTTCCACGGCCCTGGCGGTGGCGTCCAGGTACGCGGTGCCGCCGCCCGGCCGGGCTGCGTCGATGCGGGCACGCAGGCGACGGGTGTCTGCTGTCGGGGCTATGGGGTCGCGGAGCAGGTGATCGAACAGGATCAGGCCGCACTTGCTGGGTTCCTTGAGTTGATCGAGGAAAGTGCGGGCTGCCTGCTTGGCTTCCTGAATCTTGCCATGCTCGACCATGCTGCCGCTGATGTCGATGGCCAGCACAGTGGTTAGTGTCTCGATGTTGGGCGGCAGTACATCGGGGTTCGGCACGCGCAGGCGATCTTCCTTGACCACAAAGTCGTTTTTCTTGATGTCATAGACAGGCTGGCCGTCACGTGTAATGCGGAATTGCGTGGTAATGAAGAGCGTCGGCTTGCCGTCTTGCATGCGGCGCACGACGTGTACCCGGTCCTGGGACTTGCCGTCCTTCTCGACCTGCTCTTTCTCGATCCGATAGATCGGCGCATTGTCCTGAGCGGTGACCGAGACACGGGGGACAATTAGGGCGAAGGTAATCAGAAACAGACGCGTGCGCATGGGTAGCCTCAGAGCTAAGGCGAGGGCTTAGTCAATGACTGAAAAGCGGCGACGGCGTACTGAGTACTCTGTATCACTTCTTCTTCGCCTGCTTCAGCAATTCCGCCCACATTTCCTTGATCTTGCTGAAGGCGCCGTCTGGCTGGCCGTTCTTGGGGGCGCCTCTCCTGGGACCGCCTTTTGGGCCTTTCGGGGCGCTGCCTGATCTGCCGGGAGTCGATTCATCATCGGCCACGGTCGCCCCGGCGGCTGCGGGCTTGGCCTTCGGCAGAAGCTTGCGTTCCACCAGCCCCCAGAGGCTGCTGACGATGAAATAAATGCACAGTCCGGCGGCCACCTTGTAGAACATGAGACCCATGAAGATCATCATGTACTTCATCACCTTCTGCTGCATCTCCTGCTGTTCGTCGGTGGGTGGCGGCATCAGGAACTTCTGCTGCACGATCATGAGACCGACAGCCAGCACGGGCAGCAGGCTAAAGTACGGTCCGAGATAGAAAATGTTGGGGAAGAGTCCCAGGATGAGGGCCCCCTGATCGTCCGGCCGGCTTATCAGCGGGATTTTCTCCGTCCACCAGATCAACATGTCCGGAGCGGCCAGGTTCCTGATCCACAGGAATTCCGACAGGCGGAAATGAATGCTCTCCTGCAGGGAGTAATAGAGACCGAGAAAGATCGGCATCTGCAAAAAGACGATCCAGCAGCTTCCCAGCGGGTGTACGCCATGTTTGCGATAGAGGGCCATCTGATCGGCGGCCATGGCTTGGCGGTCGCCCTTGTGCTTGGCCTGCAGCTTCTTCAGCTCCGGCATCAGGGCTTGCATCTTGATGCTGGTCTGCGCTTGCTTGCGGCTGATCGGATGCATCAAGCCGCGCACCAGGAAAGTCAGCAAAATGATGCAGATGCCATAGCTCGGGATGACGACGTGAAGCTTATCCAGAAAGCCATGCATCACGTTGGTGATGATGATCAGCAGTTGCGTCCAGAAACCGAACGTGCCGTAGTCGGTCAGGGTGTTCAGGTGAAGGTCATTGATGTAGAAGTCGAGCACTTCCTGCGGCACGCCCTGGCCATTGGCCCTGGACGCCAGATCGCCCAGCAACTGCACTTTTACGGGTCCGTAATACAGCAAGTAGTGCTGCGCTAGCGTTTCCTGGATGTCGAGCGGCTGGGTGCGGACGCGCATGACGATGTCGTCAAGATAAGGTTTTTGGACATTGCGCGGTCCCTCAGGCGTCGGGCGACAGTGTTCCAGAAAGTTATCCGGCCTGTCTCGAGGATCCACGACGACGAGCGCGGCGAAATACTGCACGGCGATACCGGCATAACGAATTAACTCCTTCTCGGACTTATCCACCGCGCTGCCGCCCTCCTGGCGGGAAATCGTGCGCGAATCTTCAAGCTTGCGATAGAAGTTGTTGCGCTCAGCTTGCAGGCCGACCACGGCGTTGCGATAGACGTTCGTGTACCATTCCCCTTCGATGGGCAGGCCGTGGCCGCTGGTCAGTTGATAGCGGAATTTCAGGGGCTCCGGCCCCGGATGGAGACGCTGAATCTTCACCTCGAGACCGACGTGATACTCGTCGGGCTTGAGGGTATAGATCTTGGTAATGCGCAGATCCATTCCCGGAACGTCGGTGCTGAAGACGGCCTTGTCCTTGCCGCTCTCGTTCTTTTCCAGAATCCATTCGGCCGTGCCAAGCGTTTCCAGGGGGCGATCGTCAGTGACGCGGGCATAGTGATAGAGCAGGTTCGAGGGGTCGTCTTCATTGACACTTTCCGGAACCAGTTCAAGGGGGCCGTCCTCGGGCAGACCCATCCGATCCGCGCCGCGGAAATGGACCAGCACGACGCGAGCGACACCGGCGCCGCGGGAAGTGAGCTTCACCTGTAGTTTGTAGCCTTCGCCCCCCAGCTCGACATACGTGGGCTTCCCCGGAGGCTTGCGTTCAAGCGGTTTGGGAGGCGGGGGCGGCGGTTTGGGCTCGGCCTTTACGAGGGCAGGCGGCTTGAAGTCATGTACGGCGGCATACTGGGCAATGGCCGCATCCGCACTGAGCTGCGCGTACAGACCCGCGCCGGGCACTGGCACCGGAACGCTCAGCATCGCCACGATCTCGGCTAGCAGTCCGGGCTTGTTCTTGTCTGTCACCTTGGAGAGCGCCAGCGCTTCCCGGGAAGGCGGAACATACGGCGGCGGCGGTGGTTGCAACCACTTCTGCAGAAACACCGAGCCCAGGATCGTGAGCGCAGACAGGACAAAGAAAAGAACGACATTCCAGGTATTGCTCTTCGGCTGCATGATCGACTTTCGGCGTCCGCCTTTGGAAGGCTGCGAGGGCCCACAGGGTCTATGTTATCAGCTTGTCTTCGGAATAAGAAGTTGACCCATTGGAGCGGGCACAGACCTCGTAGAACGGAATTCATTCCGTTCAGCACAGCGGCAGGAGGCCTGGGCCGCTCGTGGTGCTGAACGGAATGAATTCCGTTCTACAAGACACGCAAGCACCTGGACTATCGTTAAGGGTCGTAGGCCCCTCGACTTCAGTGTAATTCGTCATGAATGCCTGGAAATTGCCGCCCACTGCAGGCGCGGCGTGGAAGTGCAGCCCCGTCCTAGCGGCCGTCGCGTAAGCGATCGCCCAGGAAGTTCTCGAGGTCGGGAATGGCGTAGATCTTTTTGATGGTGGTGTCGATGTCGTATTCCACGCGGCGGTAACGAATTGTCTCGGCGTCGAGAAGGATATAGCAGGCTCGCCAGTCGCCGTCGCGCGGCTGTCCAACGGAGCCGACGTTGCACAGGGTCTTGCGCGCGTCGAGACGGTAAACGTAATCGATTTCTTCCGGGCTATGAAATTCCAGGTTCTCGGTGAAAAGGCCGGGTACGTGCGTATGGCCCTGAAAGCAGTAGCGATCCACCAGGGCGAAGATGCGTTCCATCTTGCGTTGGTTGTAAATGTCCTCCGGGAAGACATATTCATTCAGCGGATTGCGGGCCGAGCCGTGGACGTAAAGAAAACCGTTCTCGCGAAAGGTGCGCGGCCGTTCGGCCAGGAACTCCCAGCGTTTCTCGCGGGCCTGGCGGTTTTCGATGGGCGCTTCCAGTTGGGCGCGGGTCCAGAAGATGGCGCGCTCGGCCGGCGGGTTAAAGCCTTCCGGATCGAACATGGCGCCCTGGTCATGGTTGCCGAGCAGGACGACCTGGCATTGCATCACGCGGTCCACGCATTCGCGCGGGTTGGGCCCGTAACCGACGACATCGCCCAGGCAGTAAATCTCGGTGACATTATGGCGTGCAATGTCTTCGAGGACCGCCTCGAGGGCTTCGAGGTTACTGTGGATATCGCTGATGATCGCCTTCACGAACGGCTCTCCCGGGGACAGGAAGACGGCGGGCCGCGCGCTTTCCCCGTGGTTGCAGAACGGCTTTGCTAGGGCAAAGAGCTAGCTCTAAAGAAGTGTACTAGCGCAAGGGAAAAGGTGTCAAGGGACCCGTGCTTTTCGGCGAGTTTCTCCTTGCCGGTTATCCGGGCGGCCCGGTCATCCCAGAGCCCGGATAATCGCTTCCGTCATCTCCGTGGTCGTCGAAGTTCCACCCAAATCCGGCGTGCGCGCCTTGCCCTCGGTCAGGACCTTCTCGACCGCCGTCAAAATCCGGGCAGCCGGTTCCGTCAGTCCGACGGATTCCAGCAAATCCATGGCCGGCAGCAGCAAGGGCAAGGGATTGGCACGGTTGGGACCGATGGTCTCGCGCGTACCGCCGTGGAAACATTCGTAGACGCGCAGTCCGTCGGCGGCGACGTTGATGCCGGCCGTGGCGCTGATGCCGCCCACGATGCCCGCGCCGAGATCGCTGACTAGATCGCCGTAGAGGTTGCCCATGACCAGCACATCGAACTGCTGCGGGCGGAGCACCATCTGCATGCAGCAGTTATCCACAATAATTTCTTTCGTCTGCAGCTCGGGAAACTCCCGGGCCGTGGCGCGGAAGACCTCCAGAAACAGGCCGTCGGCTTGCTTGAGGATATTGGCCTTGTGGACACAATGCACCAGTTTCCGCCCATGCGCGCGTGCCCAGGCAAAGGCAAAGTGGAAGAAGCGCTGGCAGGCCGCCTCGGTGACCACCTTGATGCTTTGCACAACTCCCGGCACAATTTCGTGCTCAATGGCGGCATAAAGGTCCTCTGTCAGCTCCCGGATGACGATCAAATCCACGCCGCGAAATCGGGCCGGCAGGCCTTGCAGATTCTTGAGCGGCCGCACCGTGGCAAATAACCCCAACGCCCGGCGGAATTGAATATTGAAGTTTCCCTGCGGCGGGCCGGGCGGAGAGAGCAGCTTGGTCTTGAGCGCCAGGCCGGTCTCGCGGACTGACTGGAGCATCTTCTCGGGCAAGGCCGGGCCGCCCTGTTCGAGCGACGGCAGCCCGGCAAGATGTTCCTGCCAATCGATGGCCACGCCAACCACCCGCAGGATGCGCTGCACCGCCGGCACCTGGTCGAAGCCGGCGCCCCCTCCCTGAATCAACGTAACTCTTAGGGGCATGGCGAGTCCCCCGGCAGATTGGCGATCAATTCTTGCATTACGCTAGTCGTCGTACCGCTGCCGCCCAGATCGCGCGTCAAGTTGCGACCGGCCTGGAGAGTTTGACGCACCGCCGCTTCGATTCGCGCCGCGGGTTGCGGCTGACCGATATGTTCCAGCAAGAGCGCGGCAGAGCGGGTCACAGCGATGGGATTGGCGATATTCTTGCCCGCGATATCCGGGGCGCTGCCGTGGACCGCCTCGAACACGGCATAGCGCGTGCCGATATTGGCGCCTGGCACAAGGCCGAGCCCCCCCACTAGGCCCGCACAAAGATCGCTGATGACATCGCCAAACAGGTTCTCCATGACCAGCACATCAAAATGCGTGGGGTCCAGTGCCAGCTGCATGCACAAGGCGTCGACGTGCAGCTCCTCGAATTCGAGAAAGGGATAGTCGTCGGCCACCAGGCGAGCCGTCTTCAGAAACAGGCCGTCGCTCTGAGGCAGCACATCAGCCTTGTGGCAGAAAGTGATCCGCCTCCGGCCCTGGTGCCGGGCCAGCTCAAAGGCAAAGCGCACAATCCGCTCCGCGGCAGCTCGCGTCACGATGCGCAAGCTTTCAACTACGCCTGGAACGACTACGTGTTCCAGGCCGGAATAGAGTCCCTCGGTGTTCTCTCGCACAACCACTAGGTTGACGCCCTTAAAAGGGACGGCAACGCCGGGCAGCGAGTGGACGGGGCGCAGGCTAGCGTAGAGGTCGAGGCTCTGGCGGAGGCGAACGTTGATGGAACGAAAGCCCTTGCCAACCGGTGTCGTGCACGGGCCTTTGAGAGCAACACGATAGCGGCGAATCAACTCGAGCGTGGCCGCCGGCAGCGGGTCGCCATGGTGTTCCACCGCCCCCAGGCCGGCTTCGGCCTCGATCCAATCTATGGCGGCGCCGGCGGCGCGGACGACCTCGCATGCTGCCCGCGTCACTTCAGGGCCAATGCCATCGCCAGGGATTAATACCACGGGCGTTGCCACGCAAAACTCTCCAGGAACTGGGCTTACCCGATTTGCCCATCGCGCCGGTCTCGCTTTATCCAGCATACTCGCATTCATGGAAAAAGGGGCTTGTCGATCGTTCTTTGCCAGGCGCTTGAACAATATTCGTTGCCAAGTTGCCTTTTTTGCTTTCTTTTTCAGCAACTCATGGTAACCTCGATACTCGACTTATAGGCGGATCCCATGTGCATCTCTTGGGGGCAGCCGCAATGGAAAGCATCCGTGAAGACCGCTACCTCGTTTTCATTCGGCTTGATGGCAGCCACAGCCGGCCAGATGATACTGAACGAGAGTATATGGACTGTGCGTCTTACGCGGAGGCGCGTCAGGTCCAGCGCCATCTTCAACAGCTGGGCTCCGGAAGTGTGATTCGCTACGTCGGTTGTGTCGGCGGCGGCGATTGAGTTGAAGTCTTTGTGGTAGATTGGTTTTACAGCAACCGGCTGGCGCAAGTTCAAGTCGTTTCGGCGTTTGACCAGCAAGAGGATGCGCCTCGAATGCTTGGCCATACCTTATTGCGAGATGAGGAAGCATGATGTACTCGGGACGAAGAATGGCACTCCTCGGATTGCTGGCAGCGCTAGCCGTTGCCATCGGTCCGGCTGCCGTCTTTGCCGGTTCGCTCGGCTTCCGCAACGACACCGACGGCCCTGTAATTGTTCAAGGCATGAGCATAATCCGCGGGCAAATTCACGCCGGCAAACGCCATGTCCTCCAGCCTGGCGACGTCGGCTGGGACCAGGTCATCGCCCTGGGCAACAAGCTGATCGTCATCTCGGACGGCAAACAGCCCACCCGGACTCTTTATCAGGGAACTATTCAGTTCCTGGGCAATATACAGTTCTACTCCATCAAGAAGGTCGAAGATCCCGCAGCCAAGAAAAAGGGGGACCGCGCGCCGAAGGCCCCAAAGCCCACCAAGATCGGGATTGAGGCGACCCCGCCGCCTCCCATGGGCACGACACAGCCTCGCCGCTAATCCTGCCATACAGACAACTGGCATTTCCTCTCAAAAATCGCTAGCATTTGAGTAGAACTTGTTCACCCACGAGAGGGGCAATTATGGCGAAGGGCGTTGGCAAGGCGCGAAAAAAGCTTCCCAAGGAACTGGCGGTTATTCGCGCCGATAGTTGCACCGGCTGCGAGGCCTGTATCGAGGTCTGCCCGGTCGATTGCATCTACAAGGTGCCTGGTGAGGATCAGCCTTCGCTTCAATCCTTCTGCGATATCGACCTGGAGCGCTGCATCGGCTGTTCGCTGTGCGAGCGCTGGTGCCCGTGGGACGCCATCGACATGGTGGTTACTCCGACCATTGCGGAGCACGTGGCCAACAAGGGCGGACCACCCGAATACGTGGAGAAGAACTGGGAGCGCCTGGTTAGCACCGCCCAATCCCTGGCTGAACTGGCCGTGGAGCAACAGAAGAAATAGTCCGGCTGGCTTTCGCCATAAGCGCTTGACAGGATTTGCCTTTCTCGCTTAGATACCCACTTTACCGGACGCCCGCGACGCCGAAACGCACTCGCGCGGCTGTTGCCCGCCATCCGAGGAATTGCAATGGATGATGATAGATACCTTCGCGCCTACTTCACCGAAATGCTCGGCACGTTCGCATTCGTGCTGGTGAGCGCGGGCGCAGTCGTCGTTACTCCATTCTTGCCCGGGGCGGCATTGCCTTGGTGGAAGGTCACTGGCATAGCCGTCGCGACCGGCGCGATTTACGCAGGAATGCTGGCCGTCACATTACCCGTTTCCGGCGGCTACCTGAACCCGGCTATTGCCATCATGCTCTGGGTTTTCAAGAAGATAGACGGACCGCGGGCATCGGCCCTGGTCCTGGTGCAATTGCTCGGGGCGACGCTTGCTGCTCTTATCCTTCGCTACGTGCTGCCGGGACAGGACGACATTCTGCGCGCCTCGCGTCTGGGCGCGCCGCACCTGAATCTCGATTTCTTTAATGCCGTGGCGCTTGGCTCGATTCTCAAGGGCGCCGGCATCGAATTGTTGCTGACCTTTATCCTCACGTTCGCCGTGTTTGGGCTGGCGTTCGATCCGCGCATGCCGCGCAGCGCCACGCGTCTCACGCCGCTGTGGTTAGGCCTTATCGTCATGGCCATCACCATCGTCGGTCTGCCCCTGACGGGAGCGGCCTTGAATCCGGCCCGCTGGTTTGGTCCGGCTATCGCCGAAACCACGGTGATGTTCTTGCGCGGCCGAGCGTTTGAAGATAACGCCGTCTACTGGATTGGCCCCATCGCGGGCTCCTTGTTGGCGGGCGCGCTGTACTCGACGCTGGTACTGCCTCCGGCGGCGGAGGAACGGCCCGCACAGACAGCCGCCAATGCCGCAGGCGGCCCCGTGGGCGCCAGCTCGACGCTGTTCCGGGCGCGAAAGTAGGCGAGCACCTCGTGGCCAAGGATGGTCCATGCGTCCCTTAACGCCTGAAGACCTGCTGCCCCTCGCTGAATTCGCGGCGCGACGGCGCGAGTTCTTCGATTCGCTGGTGCGTTATCTCGACCGCTACCGGCGCGTTCGCATAGGTCCCCGTTTGACGTTGGTCTTCGAAAATCGCCAGACCCTTTGGTTCCGCATCCAGGACGTCATCCGCGTCGCCCGGCTTGGGGACGCCGCGCGACTGCAGGAAGAACTGGACCTTTATAATCGGTTGCTGCCCGGTCCGGAACTGCTTCAGGCAGCGTTTCTCATTGAGGTTTTGGATCCAGCACGCTTGACGGAAGAACTCGCTCCGTGGCGGTCGCTCCGCGGCAGCGCGCTCTGTCTGCATATCGCCGATCAAGCCGTTCCGGCATCCTTGCGCACCTGCCGGCCCGAGGATCTACAAATAGGCGCGGCCCACTGGGTACAGTTCACGCTCAATGAAACCAACCGCCGCCTGCTCGCCAACTTCCGCTTGCCGGCTCGCTTCGAAGTTTCACACCTCGACTACCAGCACGCCAGCCCACCCCTGGCGGAAGAAGTCCGCCAGAGTCTGCTGGAAGACCTGGAGCTTTCCGATCGCGATCGACTGGTCACCGGGAAAAGCGCTTGAAAGCCTATTGCTTGCGGGCGCTGGAAGCGGCGTTGATCAGCTCATACGTGCGGCCGTTAGCCGGGCCATGGGTATTGAGCAGAGCCAGTTCGTAGAGCTGCGTGCCGGTAGGCGTTGGGTATTTGCCGGTGATGCAGGCGCGGCATAGATGATTGGCTTCTAGACCGATGCAGCGGGCCACGGCTTCCAGGGGCAGGTAGTACAGACTGTCTGCGCCCAGATCGCTGGCCATGGCCTGCAATTCGTCCTCCGTTGGCCTGGCGCCTTTCAGGTAACGCGGCGCAAACAGCTCGCGGACCGTGGACATGTCGATGCCGTAGAAGCACGGCGCTACAATCGGCGGGCAAGCCACACGCACGTGAATCTCGCGGGCTTCGCCGCGGTCGCGAATTTCATGCAACAAGGATTTCATTGTCGTACTGCGCACGATGGTGTCTTCCACCAGCAGCACGCGCTTCCCGGCCAGCACCTCGCGCAGCGGCGTGTACTTCAGGCGGGCCCGATCGGCGCGCTGAGCGCCGTCGATAAAAGTTCTGCCCACGTAGCGGTTACGGATCAACCCCTCGACGGACGGCACCTTGAGCTCGAAGGCCATGGCATCGGCGGCGGCCTTGCCGGTGTCCGGCACGGGCACGACGACCGTGTCCTGGTCGATCGGCACCTTGCCCAGGCGGCGCTCCTCGCGGGCCAGCTCCCGGCCGAGAGCGGCGCGGGCCAGGTATACGCTGCGTTCGTCCAGCGTGCTCGCGACGTTGGCAAAGTAAATCCACTCAAAAAAGCAATGCGAGCGGCTTTGCGGCTCAGCAAAGCGCTGGCGGCGGATCTCGCCGTCCTGGATGAGGATCATCTCCCCCGGCTCCAGCGAGCGAATATCGCGGAAGCCAAGATTCAACAGGGCCACGCTCTCACTGGCTGCCGCAAACAGGTCGCCGTCCTGGGCGTAGCACATCGGCCGAAAGCCCTTGGGATCGCGGAGAATGGCCATGTCGCCCATGGCGTTCATGAAGACAATGTTGTAAGCGCCGTCAAAGACCTGGCTGAGGTGGCGAAACACATCCACGAGATCGGGCCGTTCGTCGCCCCTGAGCTCGTGGCTGAGATAGTGCATGATGATTTCGGTGTCGGTCTCGCGCGTCAGATGGTAGTCGGTCAGGTCGAGCAGCTTGGTCCGCAACTGGGCAAAGTTGGCCAGCTGACCGTTGAAGGCCAGGCTGAACCATTTCCATTTGCAGCCGTGCGGGCGCTCGAACGGCTGGGCATAACTCAGATCGTTGGCCCCGCAGGTGGCATACCGGACATGGCCAATGGCGGCGCGCCCGGCGTACTGGCGCATGACGCTGTCATACTTGGCCTGGTGATTCAGCCGAAAGGCCTCGATCACCGTGCCGATCTGCTTGTAGGTGTCGAGGATGCGCTGTCGCTGGGGGTTATAGGTGGTGAAACCGGCCGCGAGTTGACCGCGATTCTGCAAATCGAGGAGAATGCGCGGCATCAGCCGCGAAACCTGGTCCTGGCCCGGCAGGCGCTCGATGGGCGCGGGCCGCGGATTCGGTAAATGGTAGATTGCCGCGATCCCACATTCGTGATTCAGTTCGCTCATGCGAATGCTTTACCTGGAGAGTGAAGGGGAACGCCCGTCGGCCAATCATCCTGTGCTCGGGGCTCTGCGTACCGCACCATTATAAAAGCTTCACACGACTCTAACAAGGAAATCGCAACCAGGCCTGCTCGGAGCACCCGCCGCAGGACGGCTCAGGACCATTGTGCGCAAGAGTTTGTAACTCGTGGCTCTGGTGGGCATGACGGTGACCACCTACCGCCGCGGGTTTTGCAGCTGAGCAGCTGAACTTGCCTCACTCCGTAGAACGGAATTCATTCCGTTCGACACTAGGAGCGGCCTCGTGCCGAACGGAATGAATTCCGTTCTACGAGACATGCTGTTTCGCGCACCATCGCGCCAAGGCTCAGCTCGCAACTCTGCGGCAGAATCCGCAAGCTGCGTTCCTAAGGTGCGGCCCGTCCCGGAAGCGGCGGCATGGGCTCCGCGAACGCACTTTCTTGTAACGGCGGCTACACAGGTCACCGAGTTTAACTAGGGGACCAGAATTCTCGGGTCGGGAAAAAATTACCCCAATCCAGGGCGCAAATTTGACGGTTGCTCCGAATTAACCCATATTTTCATGTGCAATTGTTAACAGACCCGCCTCTTTGATAATACAGGAGTGGAAGATGCATTTCTCATGGTTACGTGGCAAGGACAAGCGGCGCGCGCAGCGTCCTGCTCTGGGACGGCGTCGCCCCGCTTACAGACCGTCTCTCGAATCCTTAGAAGAGCGGGCCTTGCTGGCGGCGGGCGCGCTTGACCCGACCTTCGGAAACGGCGGCCTCGTTATCACCCCGCTGAATTACAACGCCAGCGATGCCGCCAATACGGGCTTCAAGAGCCTGGCGGTCCAGCCCGATGGCAAGTACCTCAT
>DASZFN010001154.1:0-16610 GCA_035939715.1 Gemmataceae bacterium
TACTGCCCCAGGCCGAGGTCCACATGGGACATGCTGGTGGTCGCCGCCTCCTCGAAACTGCGCACGAACTGGCTGATGCGCGGCCAGCAACAGCCCACGTCGCGATGGTGTTTGTGCAGATTATCGTGCAGGGCCTGGTACAGTTTGCCGAGCTGCCTGTACACCAGGCTGCGGCAACACATACCCAGGTAATCCCCCAGCCAATCGAGCAGTTCGCCGGCGGCCCGCGACTTCTGGCCCCAGCCCAGGAAGGAGCGCTTCCGTAGCGTCTCCAGCAACGGCCGCATGGACAGCAAGACCTTCTTCGCTTGCCGCACCTGCTCATCCGCAAGAGCGGCGTGCTGTTTGGCGAGATCGGCAAGCGCCTCACCGAGCTGGCGCTGAATGATGTCGCCACTAACAGCGGTCAGGCGGAATTTGGGCTCCGACAAGGCGCTCAGGGCAATCTCGCCGAGCTGGCTTTGTCCCTCGCCAAGAAGCACGGCGGCCGCGCTTTCCAGAGCCTGACCCAGCACGGTGGGATCGTTATCGCCGGGCGCCCCGACCAGCTGGGCGATGTCTTTGAAGACGGAAGTGGCCGCCTGCGGATCGCGGCCGAGATCCAACTTGCCTCCCGGCGCCCAGTTGGCGAGCAGGGCGTCGCAGGCCGCCTTCGGCGTTTGCCCGCCGGCTTGCTGACAGGCGGCCTCCAGACGCTGAACCAGGGCTTCCGGGTTAAGCTGCCAGCGGACAAGCTGCCGGTCGATCCAGGCGCGCTTGGCCTGCTCGCGCACCTGATTGTCTTCGCGCTGCCAGCCTTGCACGAGGGCATGGCAAAAGCGTTGCGCCACACGCTGCAGCAGCAGCCGATGGGGCACGGTGAACCAGTAGGCGCCGAAGGCAGACAGGCCGGTGCCCTGGCCGTTGCTCGCGCGACAGTCGTCGCTGGTGCGTCCGAGCATGGTGGCGAGATCGCGGAACAGGAAGTCGCCCGCCAGGGCCGTCAATTCCTGTAGCGGCCCGGCGCCGCCGCTTCCCGCGGCCACAGGCAGCAGGAAACAGCGGCTGAATGCCGGGCCGCGTTCGTTGATCGATCCCTGGTGGTGCAGGTAATTGGCGGAGAACACGGCGCCATCGGCGAAGTGGCGCAATTCCGTGAGAGCCGCCACGGCGTTGGTCGCCGCTTTATCCGCAGCCTGGCGTCCTCCCGGCGGCAGCAAGAACACGCCGACAATTTCCGCGCGCGGGTGGCCCATCTGCGCCAGCAGATGCTTGACGCCGTAGGCGACATCGAGAAACATACCGCTGCCCGTGCCGCCGCCCAGGTGTGCTACCACATAAACGCGCGGCCGATTGCTGCGCAGGCCGAGTCCGGTTTGCTTGATGGTCTCGGCGAGCGCCTGGGGATTCGTGCAGGCTTCCAGCTCGCCGCGCAGCCGGCCGGCAATGGTCGAGTAATGCAGCGCCAGCGCCATGCGTCCCAGGGCACGCCAGCCGCCCGTCGTTTGTTGATCGCGGGGCAAACCCTTGAGCTTCATCAAGGGGAACCAGGATTGCAAAAACTGCTGTTCGACTCCCGGCTTGAGGTAATTACTGGGCCGCTGCAGCCGGGCCACCAGGATCTCTTTCTCGCGGACGCGCGTTTCCGGCATACCCTGGGCTGCGTCCGTCACAGCCTCCGTATCGGTGTCGATATGCAAAAAGCGGATATGCGGCATGGCCTCCACGGGGCCGATGCGCTTGTGCAGCGCGGCGCGTAATTGCTGGAGGATGGCCAGGCCCACGCCGCCCAGGCCGACCACGAGGGCGGGGAAGAGCGTGCCGCCGCCCGTTTCTTCCGCCTGCTCCGGGGGCAAGGGCGGCGCCGCCGGGGCGATGACCGCGTGCGGCTTGCGCGGCGATTCGTTCACCGGGTAAGGTAGGGTCATCCGCTCGCGATCCGGGGCCGCTGCGCCCGACGGCACGATCAGCGCTGCCGGTTCGCTGCTATGCTCGGTATGCTCGGCATGCCCGACGCCGAGATGTCTCTTGGCGGCGGCGAAATCGGCTGGACCGACGAACGCCGTGTCGCTCGTATTACTGACCGGCGTAGCCGGCGCGGCGGCCACGGGAGCGCTGCCCTGGCGCAGAGCCCGAACGAGATCCATGCAACTGGGGAAGCGCTCTTCCGGCTTTTTGGACAAGGCGCGGGCGATGGCGGGCCGGTCGGCGGGTGGCAATGATTCAAGATTCGGAGCGCCCGTCAGATGCTGCATCATGAGCTGCTGAGCGCTCTTGCCGTTAAAGGGCAAGTGGCCGGTGAGCAGCTCCTGATAGACAATCGCGAGGTTGTACTGATCGCAAAAACGGCTCACGAGCCCCTCGAAAGTCTCGGGGGCGGCGTAGACCGGCGTGACGCCGCTGGTCACCCGGGCCTGCATGCCTTCCAGGCCTTTGACCAGCCCAAAATCGCCTACCTTGACGTGGTTGTAGATAAGAAAAAGGTTCTGCGGCTTGATGTCGAGGTGCTGGAGCTGGTACTCCCGGTTCATCAGATCGAGGGCCTCGGCGGTCTCATCCATGTAGCGAAGGATCTCCTCGCGCGGGATGCCCGGCAAGCCCTGGCGGCGGCATTCTTGATAGCGTTCCCACAGGCTGCGGTCGGCCAGCTCCATGACGATGAACAGCTGGCCGTCGATGATATCGTAGCGTTCCAGCGACAGAATATACGGATGGCGGACGCTCTTGACGCGCTCGAGCGCCTTGAGTTCCTGACGGACGCAGAGCTCGTCGTCCTCGCTGCCGTGCAGACAGCCGTGCACAATCTTGATCGCCTTGAGAATGCCGCCGGGCGCGCGGCACTTCCAGACCTCGCCAAAGCCGCCCTGACCAAGGCGCTCCAGGAGCTGATAACCGGGAATCGGTTCTGCGGGGTTCTGCACGGCAACCACGAATGGCCCCCAACGATCGCTTGGCAGTCGGCGCAAAGGGACATGCGAAAAAGCGCACGCTGGCACTCCGCCCTGGGCGAGGCGCTGACGCCGCTATGCAAGCATAGGCCGCGAATTGAATTCAGGCCGGGAAAAACATGGCGGCTCCGCAATGGTTCTTTGGTATCATCAGCGCATGGCCACGGCAACAGCCCTTGACCGAGAGGAATATATCGAGCAAGTGTACTTTTTCCGTGTGTTTCGTGAGCGCGTGGCCAGCAACATGGCCGCCCAGGAGGTTCTCGAGCGCATTCACGAGGAGATTCTCTCCACTACCCGTCTGCCGTTGGCCATTCAGTTCCTGGCCACGGAAATCAAGCATTCGGGTTTGCTCTCCTCCGGCTTTAGCAAGTTGCCGCATTATTTCACTCCCTACCAGGCTTTCGTGATTCGCCAGACAGAGAAAGAAGGCATTCGCTTCAGCATCGAGACGGCGCTCCTGATCCTCGAACGCGAAGCCGAGTACCTGGCCGGCCAGCCGACCCGGCCGGGTCTGTTCGTTTTTCAATTCGAGACGTTGAGCCGCAATCGGCTGGGATATGACGAGGGCCTGGCCAGCATGGCTGGGGATGGTTTCTACGACTCGACCTGGCAGGACTATCTCAGTCTGGTTCGCCGGCAGGTCGGCGCGGTGGATTTTGGCGATTTGGTTTACCTGCGCTCGGAGTTTTACCTGACCGAGCAGCGCCGCCAGAACCCGGATTATCAATTGCCGGTGCCGGCTTTGTTCGGCGAAAAGGAGGGCAAAATTGCCAAGGCCAACCGCGGCCGCGATCCGCTCTATCTCTTCGCGGCCCTGCAACGGCAGCTCGGCTACCCGGAAGTGCCGCGACCCAGGCCGCGCGATGACCTGGGTGCGAAGCTGGAGGCGCTGCAAGCCAAACTGCGCGAGTTCGAGATGCGGCTAAAATTAGTGGAAGGCGAAACGCGCGGACAGATAGATCTCAGCGAACTGGGCAAGCCGGAGATCCTGCGGGATGAGGATTAAGCCGAGCTCTACTTGAACAAGCTGCTTGACGGCCGCGATCCTTACGCCGACGGCCGATAGGTCCGAAAGGCACGGAGCACATCATAGAGGTCGGAGCTGACGCGGACTTCGTCGTCGAGAAAATCTTGCAGCCAAAGATAATTTTGCCGCTGGGCCAGCGCCACCAATGGAAGCAGGTCGCCGAGGCGGACCCCGACGCTGGGCTCGGAGTATTCAGAAGAACTGGTTTCGGCCGATGTTGGATAAACCCGAAGCTGGACAGCCATTCACGATCCTCCTTGCCGGGGCGGAGTTTCAGCGGGCAGACCTGGACCCACTCCTGGCTTGCTGTTTCCAAGCTAGCTTTCCTGGTCCCCCGAAACGGGGCGATTGGGGGCCTGAACCCTTCACCTCCAACATCGGCAGCGCCTGGCCGTTAACTTGGAAGTTTCCGGAGAATGTTCCAAAGGAATCGAGAACGGCGCGGGCATTCGTAACGGATTTTCCGCATTTCTATAATGAGCTAAATGACGACCCGCTTTGCTGTGCTCGGTGATGGGGCCTGGGGAACAGCGATGGCGTTGCTCCTGGCCCAGGATCCGGACCACCGCGTGATCCTCTGGAGCGCCAGAGAAGACAATGGCCGTCTTCTCCACGAACGCCGCGAAAACCTGCGCCTGCTGCCCGGCGTGCCCATTCCGGAAAGTGTCGGCTTGGCGACCGACATTCGCCTCGCCCTGGACGGCGCTGAGTTGCTGGTCATCGCCATTCCCACGGTGTACTTGCGGGAGACGCTGCAGCGTATCCAGCCCGCGTGTGGCAGCGGCCGGCAAATTGTGAGTCTGACCAAGGGGCTGGAGAATCATACCTTCTTGCGCCCCAGCGAGATCGTGGCTCAGGTGCTGGGCACGAAACGCGTAGCTGTACTGAGCGGGCCCAGCCATGCCGAGGAAGTCAGCCGCGGCCGCCCAACGACAGTGGTTGTGGCCAGTACGGATTACAACCTGGCCCGAAGCATCCAGGACAGCTTTCACACCGAGCGCTTCCGGGTTTACACCAATCTGGATGTCATCGGCGTGGAACTGGGTGGGGCGCTCAAGAACATCATCGGCATCGCCGCGGGCATTGCCGATGGGCTAGGCCTGGGGGACAACGCCAAGTCTGCGCTCATGACGCGCGGCCTGGTTGAGATGGCTCGTTTTGGCGTTGCGCTTGGAGCGGAGCAACAGACTTTTTTTGGCCTGGCCGGCCTGGGCGATTTGATCACCACCTGTATCAGCCGGCACGGCCGCAACCGGCATGTTGGCGAGCGCCTGGGCCGGGGCGAGCAGTTATCCGACATCCTCGCCGGCATGAGCATGGTAGCCGAGGGCGTGAACACAACGCGCAGCGTGCATGAAAAGGCAACCCTGCTGGGCCTGGAGATGCCGATCACGACTGAGATTTTTCGCGTCCTGTACGAGCACAAGGATCCGTGGTCGGCGGTCAGTGATTTGATGTTGCGCGAGCCCAAAAGCGAGGCGCCTGGTGACACATGCTGAAATTTGCTTTCAAAGAATGGGCCGTTATCTGTAAAGCTCTGAGCGCAGGCCGGCAGGCGTTGATCGTGCGCAAGGGCGGCATCGCGGAGGAAGGCGGCGAATTCCGCCTTGAGCACACGCGCTTCTGGCTCTTGCCGACTTACCTGCATCAGCAGCGCAGCGGCATGAAGCCGGAAGCCATCCCACTGCTCCATGAAGCTGAGGCAGAGCGACCGCGCACGGGGACTATTCGGTTGTCTCATTTCGCAGAGGTAGCAGGTGTCTACCATTTGCACGACATGGTGGGCGCGCTGCGCATCCGGCAACTCCATTTGTGGTCTGACGAGACGGTTCACGCGCGCTTCACATATCGGCAGCCGGGGTTGTTCGTCATGCCGGTGCGAATCTATCAAGCAACGCAAGCTTTCGAGATCCCGGATAGCCCTACCTATGCTGGTTGTCGCAGTTGGGTGGAGTTGGAACGCGAATTACCGACGACGGCCGCCACTCCGGTATTAAGCGACGCGGCATTTCGGGATCTGATAAGGGAGTTGGATAGTCTTCTAAAGCCCACGGCATTTGCGTAAGTGGCTACGGAGTGCCAGTACCGAGTACCGAGTACCGAGTACTGAGTACTGAGTACTGAGTACTCGCTGCTGGATACTGGCACGCGTGCTGTGCACTAGGCCTCTTCTTCTTCAGCTTCCCCATACTGATGAGCCAGCTTTTCCAATCGCCGAATGCGGTCCTTGATGGGCGGATGACTGGCGAACATGCTGTCGGCACGGGCGCGAAACTTCTTGATGGGATTGGCGATATACAGGTGGGCCGTGCCCCGGTTGGCCGACTTCAATTCCGCGGGATCATCTTCAATCTTTCGCAAGGCGTGAGCTAGCCCAAGCGGATTGCGGGTCAACTCGACCCCCGAGGCGTCCGCCAGGTACTCGCGCTGGCGGCTAACGGCTAACTGGATGATCTGCGCCAGCAGCGGAGCGAGAATGGCGAGGACGATGCCGAGCACCATCAACACGATAGCTATGATCCCGCCCCCGCCGCCCTTGTCGTCGTCGCGGCTGCGCCGGGAACTCCCCGGCGTATACCAGATAATCTGCCAGAAGAGATCCGCCAGCATCACCACCGTGCCCACGAGAACGGCCATCAACAGCATGAGGCGAATGTCATAGTTGCGGATGTGCGACATCTCGTGGGCGACGACGCCTTGCAGCTCATCGCGCGACAATTTTCGGCGCAGTCCCGTCGTGACGGTGATGGCGGCGTGCTGGGGATCACGGCCGGTGGCGAAGGCGTTGGGAGAGCTATCGCGGATCAGGTAGACGCGCGGCATAGGCAGTCCGGCGGCAATCGCCATCTCTTCCACGACGTTGAACAACTCCGGATCGTCTGCATGCTCGATCTCGCGCGCGCCGCTGACCGCGAGCACCATGCTGTCGCCGCTGTAGTATGCCAGCGTCGATATCAACAGCGCTATGCCGCCGGCGATGGCGCCAATCAGCAAAGCGCGGCCAAAATTGAGACGAGAAACGGCGCTTGGCGAGAAGTAGGCAATGATCGCCAACCCCAGCACCATGGCGACTACCATGACGAACAGGCAAAACACCACCACCAGGATGGCGCTGTTGCGTTTATTGGCGGCGATGAGGTCGCGAAAGGTTTGCGGCATGGCTTGTGATGGCGATGGGCAGTCCCGTTTACCGGGAGGACGGATTGGCAATCCGTCCTACCAATCCAGCGATCAAAACTTGACCTGCGGCGCTTTCTGCACGGCCGCGGCCTCGGCAGCGTCGAGCTTGAAGAATTCCGAGGGGCGGAAGCCAAACATGCCGCCGACCACGTTGGCGGGGAATGTCTGCAAGGACGTGTTGTACTGCGACACCACGTCGTTGTAATGCTGGCGTGCGAAGCCGATCCGGTTTTCGGTTGACTTCAATTCCTCTTGCAGTCCCATGAAGTTCTGATTCGCCTTGAGGTCGGGATAGGCCTCGGCAACGGCAAACAGGGTCTTCAACGTCCCTGATAACATGTTCTCCGCCTGGGCTTGCTCGCCAACGCTACGGGCATTCATGGCCATGTTGCGGGCCTGAACCACGCGCTCCAGCGTTTCCTTCTCGTGGCTGGCGTAACCCTTCACCGTCTCCACCAGGTTGGGAATCAGATCGTAGCGCCGCTTAAGCTGCACGTCGATTTGCGACCAGGAATTTTGCGTCTCCACGCGCTTGCCAACCAGGCCGTTGTAGAGGGCGACGAAACCCAGGACGATCACCAGGCCGATGGCGCCGAAGATAATCACGACGATCCACACAGGTGACATTGCGTTCACCCCTTTCTTGCCAGATCCCTATTGTGCTCGTTACTGTTCATTCGCCGTTGTGCCGGGCCGATTTAGAGACGACCCTGAAGGAACCGCCGACATGGCGGCAGCGCCTGGCGATTATAAGAGCGGACCGTGCCGATGGATAGAAAAATCGGCCGGGTTATTCGGTGATTTTTGTGAACGGCCGCAACAGCTCGCGCGCCTCGCGGGCCGTGCGCAGCGACAACAGTTCGGCGGTGAGGTGGCGGAGGGGCTCCGCCGACTGCCTGCAAAGGACTTCCCGTACGCTCGGCAATTGCTGCACGGCGACGCTGAGCGAATCAACCTGGAGGGCGCTGAGTGCCACAGCGCCTTCCGAATCGCCGGCCATCTCGCCGCACACCGTGACCTGGCGATTGGCCCGGTGCGCGGTTTCCACGACGTTGTGAATGATGCGCAACAGCCCGGGATGGAGGTTGTCATCGCGGCGTGCGCCGACAGGGTCTTCGCGGTCGATGCCGAGCGCCGAGCCGATGAGGTCGTTGGTTCCCAGGCTAAAGAAGTCGACGCGGCGGGCCCAGTCTTCCACCATGGCCGTGGCCGCCGCCACCTCGATCATGATCCCCACCGGCACGCGCGGGGCAAAGTTCAAACCTTCGCTGCGCAGGTCCTCGTGGGTCTCGGCCACCGTGTCGAGCACGAAGTCCAGCAATTCCGTGCGCGACACCAGCGGCACCAGGATGCGCGCCGGACCGACGACGGCCGCGCGCAGGATGGCCCGCACCTGGTCCTTGAACAACTTTTGCAGCGGCGGCGAGTCGAGCACCAGCCGCCAGTCCAGCGGGTGGCTGGCGGCCGACCAGAGGTGCTCATAAGTCAGGATCTTGTCTGGGCGTAAGTCGAAGGTGCGGATGCTGACCGGCCTGCCGCCCAGGAGGTGCAGGAGCTTGCGGTAAATGCCGACCTGCTCGTCCTCGGTCGGCAGCGTACGTCGCGCCAGAAAGAGGAATTCGGAACGGTACAAGCCCACGCCGCTGGTGCCGGCCTGTAAAGCCTGATCGACCTCGCACAGCAAGTTGATATTGGCTTCAAGCCGTGGCAAGCCCTGGCCGATCGCTGCCTGCGCCTGCGCTTTTCTGGTTAGTGTCACGGAGGCGCGCGAAGAAGCGATCGCCGTGAGGTCCGGCACAGCATCCAGATAAACCCGGCCCAGCGTGCCGTCCACGCGCACGGTCCGGCCGGGACGGATGCGATGCACCACCTCCGCCACCTGCCCGGCCATCGGAATGCCCAGGCTGCGCGCCAGGATGGCCGCATGGCTTTGCGGCCCGCCGTGCTCCACGACCACTCCGGCCAGACGATCGAGATCCACGGAGAAGAGGTCCATCACCGACGCCTCGTGGGCGACGAGGATCAGCTTGTCCGTGCCCGCCGTTTCCGACTCTTGCCGTGGACGAAGATGCCAGATAATGCGGCGAAATACATCCTTGATATCGTAGAGCCGCTCCTGAAAGAACGGGTTGGCCAGCTTCTGAAAGGCGCCGACGTACTTGTCGAGCGTCTGCCGGAGCGCGCCCTCAGCGCTGCCGCCTGCTTTCAGGCAAGCGTTCAGATCGTCTTCAATGGTTGCGTCCTGCATGATCATGAGCTGGCCTTGCAGGATGGCGCCGTGATCTTCACCCACGAGAGCCGAGATGCGATGGCTCAGGCGCGTGATCTCCTCGCGCGCTCCTGCCATGGCGGCGGCCAGACGGATCTGCTCTCCCTCAACATCCAGGGCCTGTTGCTCGACGGTTTGCTGCCAGACGGCAAAGCCATTCACCAGGTAGGCCTGCCCCAGACCGACCCCCGGGCTCAACGATGCGCCCTGGAGCGTGGTCAACTCCGCCGCTTGCCGTAAGCCGGCGCCGGGGGCGGGCGCCTCGTGGGCCACGGCCATGACTTGCTCGATGAACTGCGCCTCGCCGACCAGCGGCGCGACCTGCGCGCCCACGGCCACCAGCAAGCGCGTTTCATTGGCCGAGAACGTCCGTTGCTCGCGCGTCTGCACAACCAGCACACCTTGCAAGGAACCGCTCTCGATCAGCGGCACGCCAAGGAACGAATGGTACGGATCCTCGCCCGCTTCAGGGAAAAATTTGAACCGCGGGTGAGCAAAGGCGTCGCTCACCATGACCGGCGTCATCTTCTCGGCCACCAGGCCCGTCAGGCCCTCTTGCAACCGCATGCGCACCCGACCGACACTCTCCTGCTTGAGCCCCACGGTGGCCCCCAGCACGAGCTCGCTCCTGGCCGGTTCCAGCAAGTAGACGGAACAAACGTCCGTATGGAAACGCCCCTGGATCAGCCGGACGATATTGCCCAGCGTCTCGCCAGGGTGATGGCTGTGCGAGACAAGCTGGCTGATTTCCTCCAGCGTGAGGAGCAGAGAACTTTCATGATTGGAAAGAGACGGACTCATGGAAAGCACTAACTCGATTGATGGAAAACCTCATTCTTCCGCAATCGTCGTGCCGAGTTCTTGCGCTATTCGGACACGTCGGAAACCCAGGCAGCGCAACGTCGGCATGAAGTTCAAGGCAAGCAAGTGGTTAACAGGATTGCGAGTCCAACCGAGAGAGCCCCGTTTCTTGCTTGCCGGACAAATCGGCAGTCTGAGAGCGGCCCGCCTGCCCTGTCTTTAGGCGTAAGTGCATGAAATGCATGCGACTTGCAGCCCAGGGCGCTTACCGCAAGCTCTGTATCCTATCGCCGCAAGTGGGCGAATGCAACTGAGTAGCGAGTGACGAGTGATAAGTGACGAGTGACGAGACAGGACCGAATGCTCTCTCGTCACTCGTCACTTGTCACTCGTCACTCTTACCTCTGTCCCTACAACCGTCTTTTTCGCTTTAACCCGTGCAGACGTTAGAGCCGGACCTGAAGCCCGGATATTGCGACCGCCCAAGTTCAGCAGCTGCTTGAAGTTTGCTACTTTTCGGGTAGTTTTGTGATGTTGTGGAACACCTTCCACAGCAACAATTCGGGGTAGTGGCTGGGTGACGCTCGCGTTGAGCCGTTGCCTCGCGCTGGGAGCCACTACCTCGACTTTTTTTTTGCGCCGGCACATCAAATTCAGTCTTCGCAAGATCAAGAGCGCCGACCAGAGAAGTCGGCGCCACTGTGGAAGAAGCAATTCACGTCCCTCCGGCCACGTGTCGCATCTAAGTTTTTCGTGGATTTGAAGACAATTAGGCGGCTGCCTGGAATGACATGGCGGCGCTAAGCGGTTTGAACGCCTTGAGAACCAGGAGCCTTCCCATCAAGCGTTCGAGCACCGGCATCGGCGCCCAACGCCAGAGGTGGGGAACTGCGGAACGGTGCAATTGCCGCCGGTGGATGCGATGCTCCACAAAGCGGTTGAAAAGCCGCCGTAGCCCCCTGCGGCTGAAGCGGGCTCCGTCGTCGGGCACCGCCGCCGACTTGGAGCTTAGCCAGTGCTGCAGGGGAAAACAAACGCGTGACCAGAAATGCACATCATACTTGGCCGGCGCCACGGCGAGCACTTTGCCCCCCGGCTTCAGCACGCGGTAGACCTCGTCCAGCAGCGGCCGGGCATCGCTCACTTCCTGCAGCAGACTGCTCATGCAGACCACGTCAATGGCGGCGCTCTCCAGCGGCAGCGCCGTGACCTGCGCGTGTACGAAACGGCCGGTCAGACCGCGTAGCTCAAAGTTTCGACGCACGAGGCTCAGTTGCTCCGCCGACGTGCTGCACACGATGACGGCAGCCCCATGCCGGGCGTACTGCAGCCAGTCGGTGCCCAAACCGTTGCCCAGACCGAGCAGTGTTTCCCCAGAGTGCTTGGAGAATTCCAGCAGCCCTGGAATCCAGCGCCCCTGCCGGCGATGCCGCTGGTTCTCGATGTTCAGATACCATTGGAGGGAGTATGGCTCCGCGCCCTCGTCTTTGCCGGGCCGATTCGGCCGCGGGTTCAAGGATTCACAGGCGTAAAGCCGGTTGGCGAATTCAGCGGGAGAATGCGGGCCCGGCAGACCATGTCCGGGGTCCAGCAACGGCAGCTCACGGACCGCAGCCGTCGTCCAGCCTTCCCAGATTCGCAATTTTCCGGAATAAGGGGCGTCCATGCCTTCCTTCTCACGTTTCGTAGCGGGGAAAGTCGCCCTGCAACGACCCGGTTTTCCTCGCCAAGTTGGAGGGACGTAGCCAATTCGATGGCACGGGTCAAGGGGAAGTGTCCGAAGCAGAGGTCAGAAGTCAGAGCTCAGAAGTCAGAGGACAGAAGTCAGAAGTCGGCTTTGCTTGGCCCCTTCTGACTCTCTGACCTCTGACTTCTGACCTCTGACTTGTGCAGCCGCTTCAGAAGCTGTATCTGCCCCGTATGGTACAAATCGTGGGCGGCAATGCCGCTGATGATGGCGGCATTGCTGACCTTGCTGCCGCCGGGCTTGTTGCCAAGCCGCTCGTGGGGCAATTCCGCCACCACGGCGCGCATGTCGCGGTGCGCGCGCTCCAGGAGTTGGAGGTATTGTCGCCAGGTTGTTTCGGTCAGCGGGGCCGGCACCGGGAACCAGTTGCTGCCCTTCAGGTCAAAGGAGCCGCGTTTGTCGCCGCGCAGCCGCCGACGGACGATGTACTTCCAGTACGCCGCATGCAAAACGATCTCGGCGATGGAGCGGCGCTGCGGATGAGGCCGCCAGACGGCCTCGGCAGCGGTTAAGCCCCGCAGCGAGCCTCTCAGATTGGGCCCGTGCCAGGCTTTCTTCTCATACGCTTGATCGATGAGATTGAGAAGCAGCCCAATCTCCGGATGCACTTGGACAGAGCCCATTGGTTAGCACTCCCAGTCGGCAATATCTCCTCCCCAATCTCAGGCCGCCCCATTCTACGGGTCGGCCGCCACGCACGCCAGGAAAGACTTCCGTTCTTGTGAATAGTGCCGGTTTACCTTGCTCTGCTTTGCGTTTCTGGTTACTCTGCCGGCCCTCACAGATATCCGGCGGAATGAGCGGAAAGGATTCCTCATGGCTGCCTTCAAGCAACACCTCATGTTTTCCTGTGCGTTGGGCGCAGGCTACAGCGTCGCGCTACGGTATGCCAACCTGGAACCGACGCATGCCCTCCTGGCGGGCGGTCTGTGCGGTGTGTCGGGCATGTTACCCGATCTGGATAGCGACAGCGGCCGGCCGGTTCGCGAGTTGTTCGGCCTCCTGGCAGCGGTCGTGCCCTTGCTTCTCTTGCACCGACTGCAAAACGCGGGCTTCACGTCCGAGGGAATGATCCTGCTGATGGCAGCTCTGTACCTGGCAATCCGCTTCGGTCTCGCCTGGATCTTTCAGCTCCTCACGGTGCACCGCGGCATGTTCCACAGCATCCCGGCCGCGCTGATCGCCGCCGAAATCGCCTTCCTGGCGCACGATGCTTCCGAGCCAGACGGCCGGCTTGCTCTTGCCGGCGGTGTTTTCCTGGGTTTCCTGTCGCACTTGGTGCTGGACGAACTTTCCAGCGTGGATGCGAGCGGTATGCGCGTGCACTTGAATAAAGCGGCCGGCAGCGCGCTCAAGCTCTTCTCGCGCAATTGGCCGGCCACGGCTTTTGTTTGGCTTGTGCTAGCCGCCCTTTCCTACGGCGTCGCGACGAGCAGGGCTTGCTAAGGTCGTTGCCCTTACCCATCCGCGCCATGCATGCTGGTGGAATGACAAATCGACATTAAGGCTCGGCCGGACCTGGCTTGCCACCGCCATGGACCAGGTGCAACCCATGTCGGCGACCTTGACAGTCTCAGTTGCAGCGTGGTAACAATAAGCACAAGTCTAGGATGGACAGAAGTTCGGGGCGTGGCGCAGTTTGGCTAGCGCGCCTGAATGGGGTTCAGGAGGTCGCTGGTTCGAATCCAGTCGCCCCGACGTACATTTCCTAACGAGCACTCATCCTTATCGGGATTTAATAATCCCGATAACACGGGTGTTCGCGAGGAACTCAGCCCGGCATCTACGGATGCCGGGCTTTTGATTTCCCTGCGGCCCGTGGGCCCTTCATATATCGCTATAGGCGGCGGCGCAGAGCCGAAAGTGACAACTCCACGGCTCGGAGACACAATCCGGCGCTGGTGGGCTGGCTTCTCGACCGGGCGCGCTCGTCGATGCACGCAACGTTGACGGCAAAACACCGCTCGACGCTGCGGCCGTCGCCGCCGGTTGGGCGCCCGAGGGTGAAGCTTCCCTGGACGGGCGACAGGCTGATGTAGAGCAACTCATTACTGACGCTGCATAGCGGTTCATCGCCTTCACCTCCACGGTGCGCGAAAATGGTTACAGGCTCGCCTTCGCGGGGCTGGACCGCGATTATCTACTCGCAAAATACAAGCCCAGATTTCGCGACAAGCCTTGGTTTCTGGAGACGATTGACAACGATCTCAACGACGCGCTTTCAGTCTTTCACCTCGCTATTGTCGGAAACGACCGAACAAGCGTTGAACGTCGGCTGAAAAGGATCGGCGGAGCCCCCCGCAAGAACATGTTCTGGGACTGGCTGCACTTCATTGGCGACCGCGCCCACCGGCCGGCCGGTTGCTGATTCCCAAACGCGGATCACCTCATCAGGACCACGTCCAGACGCGGTCGAGGCTAAACGCCAACCCAGCTTTCCCCCATTCATGAGCTAGGCTGGAGGAGTGGAGTAATGCGCGCGCGCCCGCAACAAGGAGGATTTGCGTGCACGACCAGGGAGGGAATGCCTTTCGCTGCTTGCAGTTCGCGTCGGGGGCCTTTGAAGCAACAAGGGGCTTGCCATGGCCGTGAAAGCCAAAGCATTGGAAAAAGTTGGCGATTATGACCTGCTCGCCAAGGTCGGCGAAGGCGCTGCGGGGGCAGTCTACAAAGCGCGCCATCGAGCCACCGGCCAGATCGTAGCCATCAAGATTGTCAACCAGGACGTTGCCGAGGACGCCGTGCTGCTCAAGCGCTTCGAGCGTGAGTTCAGCACCACGCAGCGGCTAGATCATCCCAACGTCGTGCGCACATTCGCGTGCGATCTGAAGGGGAACCCGCCCTACCTCGTCATGGAGTTCATTGACGGCGAAAACCTGGGGGACATTATCGAGCGGAGGGGCGCGCTTCCCGAAGCCGAGGCCAGCGCAATCATCGCGCAGATCGCTGCGGCCCTGCAGGAAGCGCACGCGCATGGCATCTACCATCGTGACGTGAAGCCGGACAACATCCTTGTTGCCGTGGACGGGCAGGCCAAGTTGACCGACCTGGGGATCGCCAAGGATCTGCAGACGGAATGCGATCTGACCAACGCCGGCCGGGGGCTGGGCACGCCGCATTTCATGGCGCCCGAGCAATTCGCCAACGCCAAGAACGTCGATGGCCGCTGCGATGTGTACGCCCTTGGCGCCACGCTGTACATGATGGTGACCGGTGTCATGCCCTTCTTTACCAAGGGCCCGCTGCTCGAGGTTTTCAAGAAAAAAGCGTGGAACCAGTACACTCCCCCGCGGGAACTCAACCCGAATCTGAGTGACCGCATGGTTGAGATAATCAACCGCGCCATGAACGCGGAGATCGGGGCGCGGCTTCCCTCCTGTGAGGCGTTCATCATACAGCTCACGGGTAAGAAGCCCGAGCGGCTGCGCAACGGCGAGAAACCGAGCGCGACGCCCGGCCCGGACAAGGCGCCGGTGCAGACGGAGCGCCGCGCCGAGGTCCACCATGCCTGGAACGCCCACGGCGCAGGTCGTGCCCTGGGCGGAGAAAGGCGACCGCGCTGGCGGGCGGTCTTATTTTTTCGCCGCTTTCTTGTATTGCTCCAGACGATCTTTTGCGGATCGACCCGTCTCGATTAGTGTATCTTTCGCCAACCTCTTCCAGGATGATGCGCTCCCCGCTCTGCATGGCCTGGGCGCACGCCGAGCCTTCGTCAACACACACGGTGCGGAAGTAGGCAAGGAACCCGCGGTGAGGTTTGACCCCCACTCGTGCCCCATCGTTCTTTGACTGTGCCTGAAGTATGAGATAGCCTTGTTTAACCGACGGGTCCGGAATCCGCCTGGCGGGCGGCGGGGTTGCATCACAACCTCCGCGCAGCCTCCCCTCCGGGTTGACTGTCGGCTTCCCCCGAGGGCCGGGTCGCCCGGAATGGGTGCTTTCTGCACGTCCGGCCGCGGCACTCAAGCCAGAACGGAAACCTACCTCCCCCAGGTAGGCCACACCAGCGCGCCCGTTGTCTGCCTACCTTCATGCTGGAGGTCAACTCGTGAATCCGTCCCAGGGAACCGTGGCGAGTCGAAGTTTGCGCAAGCCCCCATGCCCGAAGTGTAACGGGCCGATGGCGATCGTGTCGGGCTGGAACTGGTGTCAGCGCTGCGGCCACCGTGAAGAGGGCCAGGCGCCCGACCCGGCGATTGCCCTCAACCCGTCATCAACCCGGCGATCCCGGTCCGGGGCCCCCAGTTCGGAGTTGGCGCTGGCCTTCCGGGTGATCCCGTCCTGGGGCTGGTTTCTAGTCGTCGGGCTGTGTTGCATCGCCGCCCTGTCGCTCATCGCGGACTACAAACTGCCGGAGAACTCGCGGGTGCGGGCCATCTGGTCCACCATTCAGGTGGTCGGCGGACTGCTCGCGTTCCTGATCGCGGGCATGGCGGCGGCCACCCGGCTCGGGGCTATGGACCACGCGCTCGGCCTGATGGATTGGCTGCTTCCCGACCGCCTGTGGCTGCTGGTGATCAAGAGGTTGCCGGCCACGCGCTGGCACGTCTGCACGGGGGCCTGGTCCGCCATGGCGGTCCTGTGCGGTATCGTCTGGGTCGGCGGGTTGACCTACTGGCTGCCCACCAAGAAATCGCCGCCCAAGCCGGCCAATGT
>DASZFN010001155.1:0-18864 GCA_035939715.1 Gemmataceae bacterium
AGGATTGCCGCTGCCACGGCAGCCTTGGAGATGCCGTTGTTAATGGCCTGGATCCAGCTCTGGGCCCCGCCATCGGGGGAGCGATGAAGCACATCGCGGTATACCCCAGTCACGAACCCGCTGGTTGTGTTGCCGTTGTCATTCACGTATTCGTCCGAGCTCAACAACACCGCCGCAAGCTGTTGGGCCGTGCCGCCGCTGTTGAGAAAGTTCGTCCAGCCAGTTTCGCCCGTAATGTCGGCCGGCCGGTGCAGGATGTGCGCATAGAGCGCATCGACAACCCGCGCGTGGTATTCGGGGCTGCCTTCGATGCCAAGCGCGACCTGGGCGCGGCTGGCCTGACCCTGGTCCAGCAGGCCGCTCCAGCCGGCAAGGCCGTTGGGATCGGCCGCTCGTCCGAGCAAATCCAGGTAGGCCTGCTCGACAAAGCGCTGGTTGGGCGTGCCGCTGAGACTCGCTGAAGGACCGCCGAGGAAACGGGCCAGCGCGAAGTTGCCGGCCACCTCGCCCGCCACGACGATCTTGCCGTCGAGGGGCTGGAGCACCACGTCCTGAGCTGTGATGGTCCCTCCGATGGGCCCTCCAAAACCCGCCGTGACCGTTCCACCGTTGCCGAAGCGCGTGTCCAGACTGCCGTCGGCGTTGTAGCGCTCCACTTGGAAAAGTCCCTCGAAGGCATAATAATTGCGAATGGCACTGAAACCGGCCACGATGATCTGGCCATTGCCCTGGATCGCCAGGGCGCGCCGGGCTTCAGGACCTGGCTGAGAAAAACTGACTACGGGACGGAAGTCGTTAACCATAAACACCTGCCCGCGCACGCCAAAGCTGGTGTCCAGACTGCCGTCCGAATTCAAGCGCACCAGAATTGGTACGCCGTTGGCAGTGCCCAGCTCCAGGAACTTGCCGTCGCTTTGCAGTGCCAGGGCAACGGCAAGGTTGCCGCCAACGCCGACGTCCACAAACGGCGGAACCGTGTTATCCACACTGCCGTTCGAATTGAGGCGCTTGACGAAGAAAGCCGTGTTCCTAGATGTCATGCCCGGCTCATCATTGCCGGCGACGACAATCTTACCGTCTGTTTGAATGAGCACCTGATTGACGATCGTTCCGTTGCCCGCGTTGGCGACGCCGCCCGTGCCAAAGGTGGTGTCGAGCGTGCCGTTGGCGTTATAGCGTATTACGTCGATCGTGGAGAAACTCGTGGGTGGCGAGCCGGCACTATAGCCGGCGACGACAATCTTGCCATCCGTGGGCTGGACGGCGACGCTGGCGTTCGTGGCGTTGACGATAGCTGTGGTGACCACACCCGCGGTTCCAAAGGTGCTGTCCAGGGCGCCGCCAGAGGTGTAGCGCGCGACAACGAACTGGGTCCTGAAGTCCTGGCCGGCCACGATGATATCGCCGTTTGCGTCCAGGGCGGCGCCCGTGGCCGATCCGAGCGGACTAGTAACCTTGCCGTTGGTACCAAAGGTCATGTCCAGGCTGCCATCGCTGTTGTAGCGCACCAGCGCGAAGCTCGACACGCCGCCAGATGTGGACGTGCCCGCGGCAACGATCTTGCCGTTGGGTTGCATGAGGACCTTGGCAGCGACGTCAACCCCGCCGAAGTCGGTGACCACTTCGCCTCCTGTTCCGAAAGTGGAATCAAGTCCATTGCCGTTGAGCAAGGCCCGGTTCTCCAGGGCTTCCACCGTTAGCATGGGACCGTAAGACCTGAGGAAATGATTTTTCCTGGCGCGACGATGCCGCGTTCCAAAGCATCGAGAGAATTTGCCGAGACTTTGCATGATTCTTCCTGTCTTTGCTTAGCAGCTCGTTGAAAAAGGGACAGGACTCTTCGATCGTTCAAGAGTCCTGTCCCCGTTTTCAACGGGCTGCTAGTACTGTGTCACAGTTTCAACCTGTCCGGTCAGGTTCGGAAACCCGACCTACGGCCGATTCGCGCACGCCGATAGAGCTCTCGTTCAGCACTTTACGCAGTTCACGCACGGCCAAACGCATTTGTGTCTTGACCGTATGCACCGGGCAGCGCCGTATGCGGGCGATCTCTTCGTAAGCAAGGCCTGTATTCAGCCGCAGTAAAAAAACTTCCTTCGCTTCCGGTTGCAGATCCCGCAAGGCGATGCGCAGTCGTTCAGAGATCGCGCTACACCCTGATTCGTTAACTGCGGCAGCTTTATCCTCGGTTGCCATTTTTCCGTATTGGTGGACCATCGTGATGCCTTCTTTCAACGCGCGGCCTTGACCTTCCACAGGATCGCAGTCTTGTCCTCGGACCCGGTGAGGACGTGTTTGCCGTCGCCGCTCAGAGCCACGCTCATCACAGGGCCGGTATGCCCCTCGAAGGTCTGGATTTTCTTGCCGCTGGCCGCCTCCCACAGGATCGCCGTCTTGTCGGCCGAACCGGTGAGGACGTGCTTGCCGTCGCCGCTCAGGGCCACGCCCCAGACCCAGTTGGTGTGCCCCGCGAAGGTCTGGAGTTTCTTGCCGGTGGCCGTCTTCCACAGGATCGCTGTGTTGTCCCAGGCACCGGTGACGACCTGCTTGCCGTCGCCGCTGAAGGCCGCGCTCATGATCTGGTTGGTGTGCCCGTTTAAGGTCTGGAGTTTCTTGCCGCTGGCCACCTCCCACAGGATCGCTGTCCTGTCATAGGACCCGGTGACAACGTACTTGCCATCGCCGCTCAGGGCGACGGCATAGATCCACCTGGTGTGCCCCCCCTGGAAGGTCTGGATTTTTTGGCCGCTGGCTGCGTCCCACAGGACCGCTGTCAAGTCCGATGACCCGGTGAGGACGTGCTTGCCGTCGCGGCTCAGGGCCACGCTGCCGACAGCGTCCGTGTGCCCCAGGAAGGTCTGGATTTCCTTGCCGCTGGCCGCCTCCCACAGGATCGCCGTGTGGTCGAGCGACCCGGTCAGGACGAGCTTGCCGTCGCGGCTCAGGGCCACGCTCCAGATCGGGTTGTTGTGCCCCACGAAGGTCTGGAGGTTCTTGCCGCTGGCCGCCTCCCACAGGATCGCCGTGTTGTCGTCCGACCCGGTGAGGACGTGCTTGCCGTCGCGACTCAGGGCCACGCTTCTGACCACGTTGGTGTGCCCCTCGAATTTCTGGACAATCGGAGGCTGAGCCGGGGCTTGGGCGGTGGCGAGCATGAGCAGGCCGAAAGCCAACAATGGGGATAGCATATTCATCTCGTGTACCCTCCTCGTGACACTAAGCTTCTGTGACCGAAACACACTGATTGCAGACCGCATGGCACGCCTCCACTCTTTCTTTACACGCCGGCCTGGGTAGCCGTCGGGGCCAGTACTCTTAGTTTTCTCCCTCAGGCGTCGCATCCCAGATGGTGACGTTCTCGCCTCCGAAGAAGCCTAGCTGCCGGCCATTTGGACTCCAGGCGAGAGTCCCCCCGGTGCCCGGAGGATCAATGCGCGGCTGGAATCCCGATCTGGCGGGCCGGCGCAGGGTCAGAACTTCTTGCCAGGTGGCCGTGTCCCAGAGCAGGAACGTCCCGTCCGGGCTGGTGGAGGCCAAGCGGCGGCCATCAGGGCTCCAGGCAACCGCACAGATCACGTCATGAATATCTTTTTGGGATGAGTGTCCGTGCAGGGGAGGGGTAACCTCCTGGCGAGCGTCCACGTCCCAGACCTTGATTGCCTCATCCTCGCCGGCCACTGCTAGCCGCTTCCCGTCCGGACACCAGGACAGCGTGGAAGAAGCTCGGGGGTTCGCCATGCCCGCGGATGCATGCTTGATGTAATAGGGGATAGACCAGGTTTCCGCACCGCGGAGCACGTCCCAGACCCGAACCATGCCGTCATCACCGGCGGCCGCCAAACGCTGTCCATTGTGGCTCCAGGACAGGGACCGCAAGGCTCTCCACTGTCCTTGCAAGGTCTGGCCTGTCTTTCGTGTCAGGGGATCCCATATGCGGATGGATGCCTCAACGGACGTCGAGTACGCCAGTCTCGTGCTGTCGGTGCTCCAGGCCAGAACAACCCGATTCGCCAACGGTGCGCCAGCCTGAGCGCCTCCCGCGGACGGCCTCTCCAAAGTGATGGCTGGTGCGCCCCCCGCCACCGGCCAGAGTTGGAGTAAACCGGTACCTGTCGCCGAGGCCAGCCATTTGCCATCCGGGCTTTCGGCCAGCGCATCGGGATGGACCGCGTCGCCCATCGCGCCAATGACGTTGCCCGTAAGCGCGTCGCGGATCTCGATTTGGGGCAGGGGTTTCGGATCGGCCACACGAGGCATGCCTGGCCCGCGTGGCTGTAGGATGGCGTTGGGATCCGGCGCGGTGAGGCCGCCGCCAGACGCTGCCCGCTGTAGGGCCTCCAGCGCTGGGCCCATTTGTTGTTGCTGGGCCATGACCATGGGGTCAGTCGCTAAGGACCAGGCGCGTGCGGCGAAGATATGCCGGCCGTCGGCGCTCCAGGCCAGCGCAGCTGGAATGATCAGCTGGCGCACTGCCTGTTGTCTGGAACCGACGGGATAGGCCAGGACCGTGCCGTCACTCCCACCCAGGGCCAACCTCTGGCCGCTCCGGTCCCAGGTCGGGGCACACATCCCTGCCGTGAGCATGGCTCCCGCTGCGCCGGGTGCAGCGATCGAAGCGATCTCCTGACCTGTGGCCGCGTCCCAGATTTTCACGTCGCCGCCGATGGTCTGAATGCTCGCCAGCAACTTAGCGCCCGGACCCCAAATGGACCGATTCGAGGGTTGCGCCACCAAACCCTGGCGGACCGATGGGTCGCTGGAGACGAGCTTGCGGGGTGCGGTTACCTCCCGCGCGCCCACGTCCACGACTCGGATCTCGCCGCCCGTAACCACATTCAGGCGCTTGGTGTCCTCGGTCCAGGTCAGCGCATAACTTGTCATGGGCATAAACTTGTTCGCCTCCCGCACTGGCAAGTTGAAAACCTCCTTGCCCGTGGTGTGGTCCCAGACCTTGACCAGCCCATCGCCCCCTACCGATGCGAGCCACCGGCCGTCCGGGCTCCAGGCTGCGGAGTGAACGCCTCCACGATGAGCATCCAGAATGTGCGGGGCCTTGTCCCGGTCCAGGTCCCAAATTTGGACCTTTCCATCCGCATCGGCCAGGGCCAGTTTCTGGCCACTCGGGCTCCACAGCAAGGACAGGGTCCATGATCCAAGGAAGATGTGCGTGGAAACGGGAACTTCACCAGGCTTGGGAGGAAGGGCGAGGGAAAGGTTAATGACAGTAGGCAAAGTCTTTACGACTTTGCCCGAATCCAGATCCCAGATTTGGACCTTTCCCTGGGCCGAGGGAGTTGAGCGCTTGCCCTGCGTGCTGCCTGACCGAGGGCCACGCCCCATAGCGCCACCGCCCCCTGCCCTGCGCTGGCCAGGTGGTGGTGGCGCCGGCGTTGCCTGAACCGGCATGGCGAACTGCGGGTTTACCTGGTTCACCATGGCCAGGCGCTTGCCATCTGGGCTCCACGCCAACGCGAAGTTGCCGGGTCCCTTGGCCGACAAGTCGCGCCCCCATTGTTTGCCTTTCGCCACGTCCCAGATCTTGAGGATTCCCTGGTCGTCTACCGAGGCCAATCGGGTGCCGTCCGGTCTCCAGGCCACGGCGACCACCTGGCTGGTGTGCCCGCGCAGGGAGAAGCCAGGCTCACGGGCCACGGCGAGCGCCTGGCCAGGGTTCCCGCGTACGGGGAAGCCAGCTTCCCGGCACTGAGCTTCGAGAAGGTACCACTCCCAGGCAGGGCGCACGGTCTCGCCGGGCACCGGTAGGTACTTTTGGACGAGTTCGACCGCCTGGCCGAAGTTGCCGACCTCGACGAATTGTCCGGCCTTGCGCATGTCGTCGAGATAAGTCATGGCCGCTCGCCTGGCCGTCTCCTGGGCAGCCAGTTTTCCTTTTTTCTGGCTCTCCTCTCGCGCCTTCTCGGCCTGTGCTTCCTTATCGTCCCGGGCTTTCGTTAGAATCGGAATATCTTTGGCTACCTTGTCCAGGGCTTTATCCTTTCCTACCACCACCTGTTCCAGCTCATCGGCCTTGCTCGCCGCATGATGAAGGCGGCTGGCGACGATGCCGATCACAACCAGCAGCATTGCAACCGCGGCGCCCAGGCCGGCCAGGACAGGTTTGCGGCGGCACCACCGCCAGAGCTGTTCGGCGGGCCCAACGGGCCTGGTGCGGATAGGCCGTCCTTCGAGGTAACGCTCCAATTCATCCGCCACTTCCGCCGCACTGACCAGGCGTTTCTTGGGATCCTTCTCGAGGCACCTGAGCGTGATGGTCTCCAGGTCGCGATCAATGGCTGGCTTCAAACGGCGCGGCCGCACCGGCTCGCAGTATTTCACCTGGTGCAAGATCTCGCCCAATGTCTTCCCGGGGAAGGGCGGCTGACCGGTCAGGACGGCGTAAAACGTCGCCCCCAGGCTGTAAATGTCCGTGGCGTTGGTTACGTGTGCGGCATCAGCCGCTTGCTCCGGAGACACGTAGTGTGCTGAACCGAGCATCTCTCCCGTATGGGTCAGGCTCTCCGAGGCCTCCTCCCATTTCGCCAGACCAAAATCACTCACGTAGGGACGGCCGTTCGCATCAACGAGGATATTGTGCGGCTTCAGGTCGCGGTGCTTCACGTTATGATCGTGGACCGCCTGCACGGCGCGGGCAACTTGCTGTATTAGCCTGGCGGCCCGCCGGTTCGGGAAGGGGCCCTTCTCGAGAACTTCAGCCAAACTCTGGCCTGGCACATAGCGCATGGAGTAATACGGCCGCCCGTCCAGAGCACCGACTTCATAAACTGTGACCACGCCATCATCGGTAATGCGCGCGGTTGCCTGCCCTTCCGTGCGGAAGCGGCTTAGCCACTTTTTGCGTTGCTGAGAAGTCAGGTGCGCGAGCCGGTCCATGCGGATTAGCTTCAGTGCGACGGGGCGTTTGGCGCCTTGCTGCCGGGCCAGGTAGACGACCCCCATGCCGCCGCGACCCAATTCTCTAACGATTTCATAACCCGCGAATTGGCTGCCTGCGACCAGGTCGGGTTGCGCTGTGGCGTCGGAAGCCGCCGGTGCGAGCTGCGGTGCGAGCCGGTCGAATCCGTCGCGGTTGCGGAAGTATTCGCGCAGCGACGCTTCGAGGTCCGGGTACGCCCGCACCACGCGTGCCAGGTCCACTCGCTTGCCGGCTTCTTCCGCCAAAAGAATCTTGGCCAGCACTTCTCGAAACGGTGCTCGGGCGTGGTCGATCGATCTCTGTTGTCAGGCATGGTTTACTCCCAGTTCGGTAAGGCATTTGCGCAGCTTCTTGAGAGCACGGGCGTGCAGGCCGGCCACCGCGCCGATCGTGCAGCCCAGGTATTCGGCGATTTGCGCCAGTGTCCAGCCGTGGTACTTCTGGAGGACCAGCGCTTCCCGCTGGCGCGGGTCGAGCTTCGCCAGCGCCTCCAGCAAACGCAGCCCTTGCTCTTGACGGTCGAGTGGTTCGCTGGGTGAACTGTCCTTGACGGTCAACCAATCTCTTAGCCGGAAGTAGGATTCCGCCGCGGCCTCGTCCAGCGACACCTGCTCCCGGCCCACATCGCGCTTGACTGTCCTCCAGCGGTGGATTTCGTCCAGCAGGTTGTTCACCAGCATGGTTCGTAGCCGGCGTTTGCAGCTCTCGGTGTCCAACGGTTCAAGCTTCTCCAAGTCACGCCACGCTTCCATCAGCGTGTCCTGGATGATGTCGGACATGCTGAACTTACTCCAAAGCCGCGGGTCAACCTGGATAAACGTCAGCGTTTCCAGGTAGGCGCGAAACTCCAGCATGAGCTCATTACAGGTGTCCGGGAAACCAGGCATAGAGTCCTCCTAGAGCTTATGCGGCAATTGTCGGAGGTTTCTGCGCGACGGCGGAACTTTTCCACACGAATTCGAGAGGTACGTGAGGAATGACTTATCTATTCGGATGAGCTTTTTCCCCACCGGAACAGTGCTCGGAACAAATCCGCCCACGACCCGAGTCATGGCACATGGACACGTTTGCCAAAGACCATGGTGAATCTCGTGCGCTCGGCGTTGGGCATGGCGCTCGCAAAGACGTTAATAAGCTTGCCGAGATCTTTGACCCGGTTTGTTGTGAAGATAAACTCGCGTCCATCTTCGCGTCGGACGGTACAACGATGGGGGTTGGGTTCATGACCTTGTTGTTGTGCTGTCACTGCTCCAATCGGATCCGAGAAACAGCCTGCAGCCTTGCCTGGGTAGATTCCGACAAACTCTCCCGCCGGGCCTTGTCTTTGTAATGTCACCTCGCTAATTTGGTCCCAGCAACAACCTGCCGCCTTGTTCCCGTAGATTTCAACGAACCCACTTGGACAAATCAACACACGAAGAGAAAGTGCCCTTCTTACCCAGACTAGCAGGCCCGCTCCGCCGAGGGCAAACACTATCAGAAGAATAGCTCCAACCATGTTTCCCTTGGGGGCGAACAAACAGATCCAGACCGCTCCCAAACTGCCGGGGCCGACCAGGAGGATTCCCAAGATGAGACCTGCGATCAGGTTGCCACGGCCGGGCTTGAACGTGGCGACCGGCGACCCCAATTGATCGATGAGTTCCTGCTCGCTCAAGCTATCCCTCAACAGCAGATCCTTTCCCGGCCTGGAAAGGCCTCGCGGGGCTGTGTTAACATCATCCGACAACTGAGTGTGGTCCAGGCGCCGTGAGACAATCACGTTGGAGCGAGGGCGGGCTTCTGCTGTTTTTTGCTGTAGCCACGCACTGATTTCCTCAAAATCAGTTTTGCTTAGCATCGCTCTGCAAATGGAGAATCGGCCCTGGGGGCAGGTGAAATGCAAGTACCTACCACGCACGGTCTCCAAAATGACTTCGGCGATGTTCCTGAAGGCGACGAACTCTTCCTTTCTCGCCCACTCATTTCGAGGCAAATGAATCCCACTGCTCGAAAAGGCAATGCGTTGGCAAGGACTGGTCAGCTTGGTCCAGAACAAAAATCCGAGGCTAATCCCGGATGTCACTGCCGCAATTCCGAAAAGAGACCACCGGACTATCGAAGCGGCGAGTCCTCGAAGCAGGATGATTCCGTTGAGAAGGATGTCTCTACGTTCCGTAAGTGCCCACCAGAGACTGCCTGCGGCGAGCACTAACATTACGACGCTTAAAGTGAACCAAGCCTTCAGGATCCTATTGTCCTTGTAAGGGAATTCTTGCTCGATGATCGATTCGTCCATGTCTCATACCTACATGACCGTGCGTGATTCGGCTGAACCTGTAGGGTGCGTCGAGTACTCGAGGACGCACGTAGGGTTGCACGTCTTCGAGCCGGGCAACGCCTGCAAGAATGTATCCGCGCCAGCAGCCTCGTTCCCTTCACGTTTTTTCCTGGAGATGCAGTTGACGGGCCGTATGTTCCGCGTCGCAACGGGCCGCCTCTGCATACTGCCGAAACCGCCGGCGTAAGTGTAGGGCCAGCCAGGTCATGACAGTCGAGTTCCAGACTGCGAACAGCAGTGGGGCCAGGGGAAGCCAGACTGCCAGCACAATCGCAACAATGAAATCCAGCAAGCCGAAGACGTATAGCCGGCCCAGGTAGAGGCGGCCCTCCAGGCAGAGCATCAGCCCGCTAACCGCCAGCGATGCCGGGAAGAAGCGGTAGACCTCCTCGGGACCCACCGCCCCCAGTAGGGGGCAGGTCAGGCCGAACAGGATGGCCTTGGCGATGCACACGCTGACCCAGAGCAGGATGATCTCGCGCTCACGCGAGTCGTAGCGACGGCTCTTGCGCTGAACCACATGCGGTCCCCACTCGGCCAGCGGCACCAGAACCAGCAGCCAAAGCCAAAAGACTGGGGCAGGGCTGCGCAGCGCGAGCAGAGCATAGACGCTCAGGTAGGCAGGCAGGCTCAGGGCGGCTTGCCAGAGCAGTGCGCTGCTCCAGGCGCCGGCCGCTTCAAAGCGGCTCTCGCGGGCCAGGTGCCGGCCTAGCCACTCCCGCCAACTGAGCTTCAGTGCCTGAGGCGTCTCGCCGGCCAGGACGAGGCGGAGGTCGTCGGCTAACTCGCCAGTGCTTCGGTAACGGTGCTCGGCGTCTTTCTCCAGGCACTTCAGGCAGACCGCCTCCAGGCCTTGTTCGGCCTCGGCGTTCAGGGCTCGTGGCGCCACCGGTTCCCGGTAACATGCCAGCCGCATCGTGTCGCCCCACGTTGCCCCGACGAACGGCGGCCTGCCGGTCAGCATCTCGTAGAGCATGGCGCCCAGGCCGTAGATGTCGCACGCGGGGCTGACCCAGCCCTCGAACTGCTCGGGGGCCATGTACTCCGGAGTACCCGCTGGTCGGCCGGTGAGGCGCTTGCCGTCCGCCACCGACAGCAGTCGGGCTAGGCCGAAGTCGGCCACGTGCGGCGTGTCGTCGCAATCGAGCAGAATGTTGCCCGGTTTCAGGTCAAGGTGGATTACCGGTGATGACTGGCCGTGAAGGTACGCGACTGCTTCGGCCACCTTCAGCAGCAGCTCCGCCGCCATGCGCGAAGGGAGGGGCTTGCGGCCAATCCGGTCTGCCAGACTACCGGCCTCGAGGTAGGGCATCGTGTAATAAAGTTGGCCATCGGCAGGACCTACGTCGAGGATGCGGACGATGTGGGGGTGATCGAGCAGCGCGGCGATGCGGATGTCGTTTTCCATGATCAGCCGGTGTCGCGGCGATGTGATCAGCTCGGGCCGGATCGACTTGAGCGCCACGGTCCGTAGAGCGTCGTCGGGTGTGGAGAAGAGCTGGCAGGCGAGAAAGACATCGCCCATGCCGCCGCCGCCCAGTCGGCGCATCAGGCGATACCCCGGAATGCTTTGCTGTTCAGCCGCCGTGAGGACCTCTGTGCGCGCCTCACCGGCAACCATTGGAGGGTTGGCTGGGTTACGCTCGTCTCTGCCCAAGTCGGAAAGAAGCGCGGGGAGGACTTGCCGGAGTTCGGGAAACCGATCCACGTAGTCCTGAGTCACAGGTCGCTCGCCGTGCTCGCGGCGCTGGCCTAGCTCGACCTTGAGCAGTTCTCGGAGGCCCAGGTCGCGTGCCTCCTGGTTCAGTTGAGCAAGCAGTGCTTCCAGGCGCGGCCGCTCCGTGCCGTGGCGTAGCGCGCCCTGCCAGGATTGCTCGAACCCGTCGCAGAGATTGTCCAGCAGGCGGACCTGCGCTTCAGACAGATCCGCGAGCGAGCGAGCGTGGCTCATGGGCTTCCCTTCTCCCTTTTCGTCCAGATGCACCGAATGGCCCGGAGCTTGCGTTCGACTGTGCTTGCCGAGCAGTCAAGCTCCCGGGCGATGTCCGGAACCGTGCAGCCCTCCATTTTTCGGAGCGCGACCGTCCTGAGCGAATCGTCCTTCAGCTGGTCGAGTAGCTCGTTGACAGCCGCGGCGAACTCGGGGGCCGGTTCGCGTCCGGCAAAAGGGGCAAACCCCTCCTCTCCCAGCGCCGATTCCCCCCGGACGACCTTCTGCCGCCGAGCTTGCTTTTGGTTGAAATCGAAGGCTGTTCGCACCGTGAAGCATGCGAGCAGTTTCCACAGTTGCTCGCGACTCTCGAGGTGCGGGAAACGGCGGCCGCTGTCCGAGCGAGCCAGGTGGTCACAGAATTCCAGGAAAGCCTCCAGTGCGATGTCCTCGGACCCGGCTGGCCGGCGGCGAGCCGGGTGCACTCGGCCCGCCGCCAATCGGACCATAGGTTGGAAGTAGCGCTCCCAGAGTTTCTGCATGGCCTGCCGGTCTCCCTCCTTCAAACCGGGAATCAGTTGGCTAACCGAACCGGGCAGCAGAGGTTGGCAATTCGGGTCATTTGGCACCAGCGCTTCCCTCCTTGTTCCTCTCGTAACAAACCTGGACGAGGATCCGTTGTCAGGCAACAAGCCCACGCCCCTGGGCCCGGAAGCCCGAACGGCCTCTACCGGCGTCGCCCGGGCTCGCGTACTCTTGCCCCATGTATGAATATCTGCGTAGGTGGCTCTTTCACCGTCAAACCAGATTCCTGCAAAGTCGGATAACGGGACAGCCTACATTTAGGCTGCGTCCGCTCTCGGCGGTCACTAGCTTTCGGTTTCTTCCATAAGCGCCGCACGATCATCCGCCCGCGCTTCCGACGACCGCGAAGATCGAGCCGAGCACCAACCCGACAACTATAGCCGCCATGGCGGCGCCGCCGCCGTAATACCGCCAGCGCAGTTTGGAAAGCGGAATGTTCATGGCCCCCGATTATCGCGGTCGCGTACCGGTGAAGCAAGCGCTTAAGGATAGCCAACGGAAGTAGCCAATGGAGGCGATCACGGAAGTGTCGCCAGATCCCGAATGAAACTGAAATGCTGTTGCAGGTTCTTGAGAAGTTTCTGGTCTGCAGTCACGAGCTCGCATCCCTCGCGCTCTGCCAGGGCGACGTAGAGGCAGTCATAAAATCCGCCCCTCGTCTGCGATGACAGGTCGGTTGCCCGGAGAAGAAGGGGATCGTAGAGGTGCAGTGCGGGCCGTGTGCTGAGGACGGAGAGGATGAGCCCGCGGGCCTGTCCGACGTTGATCAATTTCTGCCGCTCCGCCTTGGTGAGTGCGTTGGCGATCTCGCCGGGGTAGATCGATGGCGCGATCAAATCGTGGATTTTCTGCTGGTACTCATCACGCAGCTTCAGGGCTTTGGCCGACAGAGCGTTCGGGAGCACCCAGCGGAGCGACACCGAGGCGTCAAGGACGTACGTCATACTTCCTCTCGGGCATCCAGAAGCAACCGGTCAACATCCACGTCGCCGTGCACACGGCGAACTTCTTCGGTGATCTTCTCGGCTCTGGCCTGGACCCGGCGGCGGACATCCGGGTCGAGCGGCTCGCCTGTCAGCAAGTGCTCGCACACCGCGTCTTCGTCGGCTTTCTTCCGAGCGGCCCCCGTGAGGGTTTCATTGGCATTCATCACCATGGCTCCTTTACCGCCAGTGTAACGACATGTGAAGATCGAAGGAAGTTCAAGTCTCCAAGGCAATCGAGTTCCTGGTATACTTCCGGCATGAGCAAGAATGCGAATGGCCACGTTTTGACTCGGCTACTGGAGCCCGTCAGCTCCTCGCTGAATGAGGAGGCGGCGCGCAAGCTGATCGGCTTGGAGGCGGACCGCCAATCACAGGCCCGGATCAGCCAATTAGCGCGTAAGTGCAATGACGGCGAACTTACTCCGCAGGAACGGGAAGAATACACAGCGTACGTGATGGCGGGAGAGCTGATTGCCATTCTTCAGGCAAGCCGTTTATCGATACATCTGGGACATCATGCGACATGACAACATGATGGACAGCACTACGCCAAAATCTCTTTCACCACCTCACCGTGCACGTCGGTCAGGCGCATGTCGCGGCCGCCGAAGCGATAGGTCAGCTTCTTGTGATCGATGCCGAGCAGATGCAGCATGGTGGCGTGCAGGTCGTAGATCTCCACCTTGTTCTCGACGACGTAGTAGCCGTAGTCGTCCGTCTGGCCGTAAATGGTGCCGCCCTTGACGCCGCCGCCGGCCAGCCAGACGGTGAAACCGAAGGGGTTGTGATCGCGGCCGTCAGTGCCCTGGGCCATGGGCGTGCGGCCGAACTCGCCGCCCCAGAGGACCAGCGTTTGCTCCAGCAGGCCGCGCGACTTCAGGTCCTTGAGGAGCCCGGCAATCGGCCTGTCCACGGCGCGGGCGTTGTCCTGGTGGCCCTTGCGGAGGTTGCTGTGCTGGTCCCAGCGGTCGGCGCCGACGCTCGGACAGAGCATTTCCACGAAGCGCACGCCGCGCTCCACGAGCCGTCGCGCCAGCAGGCACTGCCGGCCGTACAGGCGCGTCGGCTCGTAGGTTTCATCGAGTCCGTACAAGGTACGCGTCGCGGCCGACTCGCCGCGAATGTCCATGAGGTCCGGCACCGCCGTCTGCATGCGGAAGGCCAGTTCATAGTTGGCGATGGCCGATTCCAGTTTGTCCGCGCTGCCCATGCGCTCGAGCACGCCCTGGTCCAGCTTGCGCAGCAGGGCGAGCTTGCGCTCCTGAAGCGGCCGGGTTTTCTCCGTGGGCCGTAAGTCGGCGATGGGGGAAGCGCCGGCCTGAAAAAGCGAGCCCTGGTAAGAGGCCGGCAAAAAGCCGTTGTTAAAGCAATCGAGCCCGCCGGGCGGAATCTGCCCGCTGTCGAGGACCACGAAGCCGGGCAGATCGCGGCATTCGCTGCCCAGGCCGTAGGTCACCCAGGCGCCCATGCTCGGCCGGCCTTGCTGGCCGTTGCCGGAGTGGATGAAGAAATTGGCGTTGGTGTGCTCGGAGAAGTTCGACACCATCGAGCGAATCACGGCCAGGTCGTCGACGCAGGTCGCCACGTGCGGAAAGAGGTCGCTCACCGGGATGCCGCTCGCGCCGTATTGCCGGAACTTCCAGGGCGATTGCAGCACGGCGCCGACATTATTGAACTGCGTCGGCGGCACCTTCATCTTGATGGGTTGGCCGTGCTCTTTTGCCAGGCGCGGCTTGGGATCGAAGGAATCGAGCTGCGAGGGACCGCCGTCCATGAACAGGAAGATCACGTTGCGGGCTTTGGTCTTGAATTGCGGCGGGCGCGCCGCGAGCGGCAGCTCCGCACTCGCCCGGCCGCCATACGCTTCCTCGCTGAGCAGTGCGGCCAGCGCCACGGCGCCAAAGCCGTTGGCGCACTGCCGCAGCATCTGGCGGCGCGTCAAAGGTGTGGCAATATAGTTTTGGCAGTGCATGGCTACCGGTCAGTTTATGAAAATGAATTCCTTGACGTTGAACAGCACATGGCACAAATCGCGCCAGGCTTCCAGGCTAGCGCGCTCAGGCGGCGCCGCCGGATTTTGCAAGAACGCCATGGCCTCGGCCAGTTCGTTGTCATCGGGAGGTCTGCCGAAGGCCGTCACGTACAAGTCGGCGACGCGCTGACGGGCGTTCTTGCCTTCGTCCGCCAGGACTCTGCGTGCCCATTTTTCCGCCTGCTGGACGACGAACGGGTTGTTCATGAGCGCCAGCGCCTGCGCCGGCACATTGGAGACGCTGCGGCGGCCCATGGTCGTAAAAGGGATGGGATAATCGAAGGCCAGAAACATGGGGGTCAGAAAGTTACGGCGGACATTGAGATAAATGCTGCGTCGGCCGGCCCCGTCCAGCGGTCCCGATTCCGTGGGCCGGCCGCGTCCCGCCATGTGCGGGGTGAGATAAGGCGGCACACTCTTGCCGAAGGGCCTAGCATCGAGACTGCCCGAGACAGCCAGGATCGCGTCGCGGATGCATTCAGCTTCCAGACGCTGAATCGGCATGCCATGCAGCAGCTTGTTTTGCGGATCGCGCGCCTCGGTTGACTCGTCCGCGCGGCTGGCCATCTGGTAGGTGCTCGAAAGCAGCATCAGGCGATGCATGTTCTTAATCGACCATCCTTGCCGCACGAATTCGGCCGCCAGGTAGTCGAGCAACTCCGGATGCGTCGGTGTTTCGCCGAGGGCGCCGAAGTTGTCCGGACTGCGCACAATCCCCGCGCCAAAGTGATGCTGCCAGATGCGATTGACCATCACGCGGGGAAGAAGTCGCTCGGACGAATCAGTCATACGCCTGGCCAATTGCAGGCGGCCGCTGCCCGAGCCGGGACAGGGTTGATCGTTGCCGGCAATGGCTTCGAGAAAACGCCGCGGCACCGCTTCGCCAAACTGATTCGGATTGCCACGAATATGAACATGGTCATTCCAGGCGGTGCCGTCCATCATGGCGAGGGCACGGCGCGGCGGCGGCAGATCGCGCTCCAGCAGCTTATGTCGATCAACCAGCGCGGCTAGACGCTCCGTATTTTCACAAGTTCCGGGCGATGGCTCCATATCCGCGAACCCGGCCGGCGGCGGCTCGTCGGCAATTAGAATGCGGTCGATGGCCAGATAACCCGGCCCGTCGTCCAGGAGTTCGATGTAGGCTCGGTGGCCGGTCCACATGCTGACATCCTGCGTGTACCAGCGCGGTTTGTCGTGAACCAGCTTGATCGTTAAGCCGCCGTAGATCGGTTCGCGAATCAACTGGTAGCCGTCGATGATCAGGTTGATCTGCGACTCGGCGCCCGCGGCGTGATATAGGATCTTCTTTCTGGAGATGGTGAAGCTCTTGGAGCGCAGAGCGCCCTGGAGCTTGCCGGAGATCAAACCGCTATGTGCGACCCCGGGCGCCACCACTTGCTTGATCGGGGCATGCGGATCGTCGGAGAGCAGCACCTCAGGGGCGCGCGTCGGTCCTTTGCCAAACGCTTCTCCCGTCACGAACCAATCGTCGTAAGTTCCCTTGGCGAAATCTTCGAACACCGTGCCGTCCTGCTGCGGGTACGCCACCGCCGCGGTCTGTGCCGGCCGCACTGCCAGCCGGCTTGCTTGTTCGCTTAGCGCGCTCAATTCTGCAATGGTCTTCCGGAGCGACGCCGGAGGATCAATGAAGGCTCTTTGCAGTCGCGAGCTTTGCAGGTAGCCGCTGAGAGCGTAATAATCGCGCGTGCTGATGGCATCGAACTTGTGATCGTGGCAGCGGGCGCAGGAAACGGTTAAGCCGAGAAATGTTTTCGCAAAGACATCGATCTGGTTGTCGATGTGATCCATTTCATCGGCGCGGACGTCGACTGGGGAGTGCGCCGCCTCGCCGAGGAACCAGAAGCCGGTGCCGATTATCGATTCGTTGAAACCCTCCACGGGATGGCGGCGCGGCGCGGGGAGCAGGTCGCCGGCCACCTGCTCGAGCACAAACTGGTCGTAGGGCACGTCGGCGTTGAAAGCGCGGATGACATAATCCCGGTAGGCACTGGCCTCGGGGATCTCAAAATCGAACTCGTGGCCGTACGTCTCCGCATAGCGTGCCAGATCGAGCCAGTGCCGGCCCCAGCGCTCGCCGTAGTGCGGCGACTCCAGGAGCCGATCGACCACTCTGGCAAACGCTTTCGGCGAAGTATCTGCCAGGAATGCTTCAATTTCCCCGGGCGTGGGCGGCAAGCCGATGAGATCATAGGTGACGCGGCGGATCAGCGTGCGTTTGTCGGCCGGCTTCGCGGGAGCAAGGCCGTTCGCTTCGAGTTTCGCGAGCACGAAGCGGTCGATCGGCGCTTGCGGCCAGGCCGCTTGCTTCACCTCGGGCGGAGCGGTGATTTTGAGCGGCTGCCAGCACCAATGCTTCTTGCGTTCTTGCAAGTTAAAGGTTTTGCCCGGCCCTGCATTGGACGCCGTCACCGCCTCGGGCCAGGGTGCGCCCATCCTGATCCAAGTTGTGAAGTCGGCGATTCGGTTATCCGGTAGCTTGCTCCTGGGCGGCATGCGCAGCATATCGTCCGTGTAGCGGAGCGCCTTGATGAGCAAGCTTTGCTCCGGCCGGCCGGGCACAACAGCCGGGCCGCTGTCGCCGCCTTTGAGCATGCCGGCGCGGCTGGTGAGGTCGAGATTGCCCTTGTGCTTCTCGCCGCCATGGCACTTATGGCAGGTTTCCACAAGGATGGGTCGAATGTTTTTCTCGAAGAACTCGGCGCCTGGAGAATTTGGCTCGGCGGCGCGCAGGGCAGGCGGCGCTGCTGAAACCGCCAGAGCTACGAGCAGCAGGCTGGTCCAGCCGGACTGGAAGTCGATCGCTTTCTTCCAGGCTATTCCAAGCATCGAGCACAATCTTCCAAAAGCTGTCATGATTCGCCCACCCATTTGCGAGCGAGCTAGGAAGCGTACAGCCTGGCAACCCATTCGCCATAGCCGTTGTAGAGCTGGGTGGGGCGGGCTTCGCCGGTGCCGAGCATGCGTTCGCGAGCCTGGCTCCAGCGCGGGTGAGGAATTTCCGGGTTCACATTCGCGAGGAAATCATACTCATTTGGTCCGACTGTATTCCAAAATGTGGCCGGCTGGCGATCGGTCAGTTCAATGCGGACAATCGACTTCGCGCTCTTGAAGCCGTACTTCCACGGCAGGACCAGCCGAACGGGGGCGCCGTGTTGCTTGAGCAGCGGGTGGCCGTACATGCCCGTGGCGACAAAAGCCAGCTCATTGGTCGCCTCTGCCAGAGTCAGGCCCTCGTTATACGGCCAGGGAAAAGAATCATTGGCCTGATGACTGGCCTCGTCGGGGCGGTGGAAAGACACAAAGCGGACAAACTTTGCTCCGGGCAACGGCTCGGCCCGGCGCAACAGGTCGGCCAGCGGAAAACCGGTCCACGGAACCGCCATGGCCCAGGCTTCCACGCAGCGATGCCGGTAGACGCGCTGTTCGAGCGGAAAGGCGTGCACCAGGTCGTCCATGTCGTAGGTGCGCGGTTTGGCGACCAGGCCGGCCACTTCCACGGTCCAGGGCAGCGGCTTGAAGGCATCGACGTCGCGCCAGACGTTCTTGAAGCTGCTGAACTCATAGAAGTTGCAAAAGCGGGCCGCATCGACTTCGCGGGTTAATGGCCGGTCCACCTCAGCAAAGCGGGGATTGGTCGCAGCGGGATAGAGCTTGTCGCCCACGGACAGGGATCTGCCGCGCAGGAGGACATCGTCGTCGCTGCCGCCGAAGTGGCGCCACCAGAGCCAGCCTCCGCCGGCGCCGATCGCCAGCCCGCCCAGCCCCAGCCATTTCAGCCAGCGTCGCCGGGAAACGGCCACGGCTTCGGGCGTGGCCGCGCGCTCCGGCAAGTTCCAGGGTTGCGACATCACGCTGTCTCCGGTTGTAATTTATGGCCTCGGCAAGAGTAATGTCCGCCCGACGCCGCTCCGACCCCTGCCGGCTTGTCCGGCAGGTGAAACAGTTCGGCAGCTAGAAAGGCCGTCCGAGAATTCGTCCGACCCCTGCCGGCTCGTCCGGCAGGTGAAGGAGTTCAGGCAGCCAGGCTACACCAAGCCGACGCACTCCTTCACC